>JAYTOS010000259.1:0-2136 GCA_043747705.1 Bacteroidota bacterium | reverse complement strand
AATCTTGCATTCACTGAAAACCGCTGACGGCCTTCAACTGTAGTGGTGAGCCGCATTCCGCCCAGTGCAATTTCAACTACGGCATTTACATCATCTACGGTTAAACCATAGCGGCTTATCTCATCCCACTTAACGGTGATGTCGATGTATTTTCCGCCGGTGATGGGCTCTACATACAGGTCCTTCACGCCATCAATGCCCATCAGTTCTTTTTTTATATTTTCTGAGAACGCATAAATAGTATCCAGGTTTTGGCCGTACACTTTTACGCCCACATCGGTACGAATACCGGTAGAGAGCATGTTGATGCGGTTGATGATGGGCTGTGTCCAGCCATTAGTAACACCCGGTATCTGCAGTTTGGCATTCAGCTCATTGATGATATCATTCTTCGAAATATTTTTCCGCCATTCGGATTGAGGTTTTAACAGGATGATTGTTTCAATCATGCTGATGGGAGAATTATCAGTTGCCGTATTTGACCTTCCTGCTTTGCCCAAAACATTTGTAACCTCGGGCACCGATTTAATAAGTTTATCCTGCACCTGCAAAATTCGTTTTGCTTCACTGTTTGAAACATCAGGCAGGGTTACCGGCATAAACAATATAGCGCCTTCATCCAGCGACGGCATAAACTCCCGGCCAAGACTTAATACCAATGGAATACTGATGGCAAGTGCAATGAGATTTACTGTAATGGTTGTTTTGCGCCATTTGATGCAGGAACGGATTACAGGCTCGTAAACTTTTTCTAAAAAACGATTTATGGGGTTTTGTGTTTCGGGTCTGAACCTCCCCTTCATAAAAAAAGATATTAAAACCGGCGCCAGGGATATCACCAGTAATGCATCCACCATCATGATGAATGTTTTGGTGTATGCAAGTGGATGAAACAGTTTTCCTTCCTGCCCGGTTAATAAAAACACGGGCAAAAAAGAAGTGATGATAATAATGGTGGAAAAGAAAACGCCACGGGAAACCTGGTTGCAGGCTTTTTCTATCAACTGCATCCGTATCAGTTCTGGGATGGGGGTGTAATTTTTTTTACCTTTTATTTTATTGAATAGTTTTTTCATGCTGTTAAGATTTAGGGGGATTACTGTTTTGCCATTCGGATAAATGCCGGTAGGCGTTTTCACTCATGATGATGCCATTATCTACAATGACACCGATGGCCAATGCAATTCCCGTAAGCGACATGATATTGGAGGATATGCCAAAAATGTTCAGCAGTATAAAACTGATGGCGATGGTGATGGGAATCTGGATGATGATGCTGAGTGCACTGCGCCAATGAAATAAAAAGATGATAACGATGAGTGCTACAATGGCCATCTCCTCAATCAATTTTATTTTGATATTGCCAATGGCAGCTTCTATCAGCACACTTCTGTCGTAGGCCGTTTTAAAACTCACGCCTTCGGGTAATCCTTTCTGCACATCTTTCATTTTTTCTTTTACGGCCTTGATAACCTTATCGGCATTTTCGCCGTACCGCATCACCACTATCCCTCCTACCACTTCTCCTTCACCGTTTTCATCAAAAATACCGAGCCTGAGATCTCCTCCCATTTGTACCGTTCCGATATCTTTCACCCTCACCGGTATGCCGTTAAAATTTCCAAGGGCAATACTTTCCAGATCATCTTTATTTTTTATGTACCCCAACCCACGGATGATGTAAGCCATATCGCTCATTTCAAATTTTCTTCCGCCCACATCATTATTGCTGGCTTTTACTTTGTTCATCACATCCATGAGTGATACATTGTAAAACTGCAATTTTACTGGATCGATTACCAACTGGTATTGCTTTTCGAAACCACCAAAGGAAGCCACTTCGGCAACACCGGGCACCGTTTGCAAAGCCAGTTTGATGTACCAATCCTGCAAGGCACGTTGTTCTCCGAGATTCATATTTTTTGCATCCAGTGTATACCAGAACACATGCCCTACACCGGTTCCATCGGGACCAAGCGCTGGAGTTACACCTGCCGGCAATAAACGTTGTGCATAGTTTAATCTTTCTAACACCCTGGTTCTTGCCCAATACACATCCACATCATCATCAAAAATTACATACACAAAACTCATCCCGAACATGGATGTACCCCGGATGTTTTTTACTTTGGGAAT
>JAYTOS010000258.1:0-1113 GCA_043747705.1 Bacteroidota bacterium | reverse complement strand
TGGTATCCGTACATTGTAATCAATATCACGGAAAGTGTTTGTCTAAACTTCATGGTGAATGGTTTCACCAAAAATAAAACCTAAAAAAGGCATTTCCTATACCAAGATATTGGTATTTAAAGCATGATAACGCAGGTATTATCCCAGTTCTGGATATAGTGGAAACTGATTCATGAAGGCTTTCACCTCTTCCTTAACAGATACTATTGTGTTTTCATCGTCAATATTCATCAATACCCGGTCAATAAAATCAACAACAGTTTGCATGTCGGTTTCCTTCATCCCTCTGGTAGTTATTGCCGGCACACCAACACGTATGCCTGAAGTTACAAACGGGCTTTTATCATCAAAAGGCACGGCATTTTTATTTAGCGTGATATGTGCTTTATCCAAAGTTTCCTGTGCTTTTTTACCTGTGATGTTTTTATTACGCAGGTCAATCAGCATTAAATGATTATCGGTACCACCACTGATGAGATTATAATCTTTTGCAACAAAAGCTTTGGCCATGGCCTGAGCATTGCTGATAACCTGTTGTCCGTAAGCTTTAAAATCTTCGGATAAAATTTCGCCAAAGGCAACTGCTTTTGCTGCTATCACGTGTTCAAGCGGTCCGCCCTGTGTGCCTGGGAAAACAGCCAGATCAAGCAATGAACTCATCATTCTTAAATTGCCTTTTGGGTCTTTTAAGCCCCATGGATTTTCAAAGTCGTGGCGCAGCATAATGATGCCGCCTCTTGGCCCACGCAATGTTTTATGTGTGGTTGAAGTAATAATATGGCAATGATCGAATGGGTCATTTAATAAGCCTGCAGCAATTAAACCGGCCGGGTGTGCAATATCTGCAAAAACGATGGCGCCAATTTCATCGGCTACTGCTCGAATGCGTTTGTAATTCCAATCACGGCTGTAAGCCGAAGCGCCGCAGATGATCATCTTTGGTTTTTCGGCACGTGCAATGGTTTCCAGTTGCTCGTAATCTACAATACCATCTTTGGTTACGCCATAATGCAGTGCCTGGTATGTTTTTCCACTAAAATTAGCCGGACTGCCATGTGTAAGATGCCCGCCCATACTCAAATCAAGGCCTAAAAATTTTTCTCCGGGTTTCAT
>JAYTOS010000257.1:0-5980 GCA_043747705.1 Bacteroidota bacterium | reverse complement strand
GCAGAAATTATTGCGGTATCAGCTATCGTTTTCGCATCACTCATCATTATTGTGGATATGGGCCGTCCGGAAAGATTTGTGAACCTGTTTATGTATGGTCGTATCCAATCCCCGATTGTATGGGATGTAATTGTGATAAGTACGTATTTCGTTATCAGCCTGCTCTTACTCTACCTGCCATTGCTCCCCGATTTAAAAATATTGATTGCCAGGGAAAATAAAGATGCTAAAGGGTTACAAAAAGTGTATCGTTTCCTGGGATCTTTCTGGAAAGGGCTTGCCGTACAGGAAAAAATAAATAATAAGGCAGTTACTATTTTGTGTATCACCATTATTCCGGTAGCTTTTTGTATCCACACCGTTACGTCATGGCTGTTTGCCACTACTTACCGGCCGGGATGGGATAGCACCAATTTCGGGGCGTACTTTATTTCAGGGGCTTTCCTGGTAGGTGCCGGCGGGGTAGTAGTAGCCATGTATGTTTTTAGGAAAGTTTATAAGCTTGAAAAATACATTAACGAAATGCATTTCGATAAGATGGGTAAAATTGTAGTCATGCTTGCGTTGCTGTATTTATACTTTAATATAAACGAATATTTGGTTCCGGCCTTTAAAATGAAAAAGCCTGAAGAAGCGCATTTAACCCAGCTCTTTGCGGGTGAATTTGCTCCTTTATTCTGGTTCGCTATTTGCGTGGGGATGCTTATCCCTATTGCCATTCTACTTTTTAAAAAAGGACGAAAACCAGTACCCATGTTTGTGGCGGGTATCATGATCGTAATAGGTGCCTGGTTTAAAAGATACCTGATTGTTACCCCAACCTTGCTGCACCCTTTTTTGCCCATGTATAATGTGCCGGAGAGTTACCATCATTATTTTCCCAGTTGGGAAGAATGGGCCATTGCCATTGGCTCATTGGCTGGTGCTTTATTGGTGATCACTTTTTTTGCAAGGATTTTCCCTATCATACCTATTCATGAAACCATAACCGAACAACATGAAACTGCCGAATAATTATAAACTGTTCTTTATTCTCATCACTGCTTTTTACTGTAATGGCGTTTTGGCAGAAGAACCAAAACCAAAACTACTGGTAGACGTAGTATATCATCTTAATAATAATACCTTTCCGTTCGTTTTTATTTTTACCAAATCTAAAATTGAAAAGAAATTTATTGCCGTTCCGAATATTTCTGTAAAAGTATACCTGGGGCAGGAAGCGGATGCCAATTTACTGGGTTTAGTAATAACCAATAAGTATGGTAAGGGAATGATTAGCTTTCCCGTTAGTGTAAAGACTTTGTGGGATACCCTTTCACAGTTTAAACTGATAGCCACTTCTGTAGCTGGTAAACAATATGAATCGGTGAGTAATGAAGTTTCTCTAACCAAAGCTAAAATCTACATTGATACATTATGGGCTAATGGCGTGAGGAGTATTTCCGTAACTGTAAAAGTTAAGAATGGAGACGAATGGAAGCCAGTTAAAGATGTAGAAACAAAAATAATTATGAAGAGGAGTGTTGGTAACCTCTCTATTGGGGATAAGGAAACCTATACTACCGATTCAACCGGAAAGGCAACCGCTGAGTTCACTAAATCAACTATGCCCGGAGATACCGCGGGAAATATAATAATTGTTGGAAAAACGGAAGATAATGAACTTTATGGAAATATTTCCCTGGAGCGGAAAGTTAAATGGGGTGTTCCTTTAGTAAATGTGAATACGTTTGATCGAAGAACATTGTTTGCCACAAGAAACAAAGCCCCATTATGGTTATTGTTTTTGGCAGGGTCTGTATTTATTACTGTTTGGGCCGTGATCATTTACCTGGTTTTGCAAATAATTAAGATAAGAAAAGCAGGCATGGAAAACAGACCTGCTATAGCATAATATTCCTTATGACTTAACCATATGTGGCATTTCTGCAATGGCAGAGTGTCACTTTTTTTATTAAATCTTGCCGGTTAAGAAATCGTAAAAAAATAAATTAATGGAAAGTAACTAAAGTGAGTTGGCTATCAGAAGGCTTATTTAATAAAGCCGATTCTTTGCCTTTTGCTAAAATCTTCCTCTGTATTTTTTTTAGCTACCAGGAAATTAAGTGCCTGGTAAATTTCCCTGAATTGTTTGTTGTTCGTTTTTTCTAATTGAGCCAGTTTCTCTGCAAGTTCCTTGTATTGCAAGGCCACTTGCCTTAGGGCGATGAATGCCCTTACGATAACAATATTAGCTGTAATGGCATTTTCGCTGCGCAATACGCTGGCCAGCATGGTTACGCCATGCTCACTGAAAGCATAGGGTAAATATTGTTTGTTCCGGTTCTTTACTGAACCGGTCGCAAATTGCGACCGGTTCAGTGATTGGAAAAATCCCGGGTTCACTTGTACATGTTGCCATTCCTTTTCTGTAAGCTGAAACATAAAATCTACAGGAAAACGTGCTAAGTTTCGTTTCACCTGTTCATTTAACCGTTTGGTTTCAACTTTATATAAAACGGCCAGGTCAAAGTCGAGCATTACTTTCTCTCCCCTGATCTCGAATATTTTTTGTTGAATGATTGCCGGCTGCATTTACACGGCAAGATAACTGGTTTTACAAAGGCAAATATTGCAACAAATACCTGTTACAAATACGCTGTCAAATGGGCTATAAAAGTAAACAGCCAGAATTTCCCCCTCTATTATTTCTCATATTTGACCCCTGCCTATTGCATTTTAGTTTGTTTCCTTTTATCTTGTTAGCCACGAAAACACTTATTAATCAAAATTGCTGATATGAAAAAGATGATTTTATGCTTGTCTGCCTGTGTATTGCTTTCCTTTTCACTGGCGGATACAACTATTAATAAAGAGGAAAGGAAAATTGCCGCAGATTTTTTAAAAGAAACTAAAAAAGGCGTATTGGCAGCTGCTGAAGGCCTTAGTGATGCCCAGTTAAAATTTAAACCGGGTCCCGACAGGTGGAGTGTAGAAGATTGTCTGAAACATATTGCCATGAGTGAGCAGATGCTCTGGGGAATGATAGAAGGCGGCCTGAAACAACCTGCCACGCCTGAGAAAAGAGCGGATGTAAAAATGAAGGATGAAGATGTGATTAAAAATATTGAGGACCGGTCTACGAAAGTAAAAACCTTTGCCCCGCTTGAGCCGGTTAACACACCTTTCAAATCAGCTGAGGAAGCAATAGCCTCTTTTTCAAAAGACAGGGATAAGCTGGTTGAGTATGTAAATAATACAAATGATGACCTGCGTAACTATGTAAACCCTTTACCTGTTGGCGTGTTTGACAGCTACCAGATGATATTATTCGTGGCGGCGCACAGTAACCGGCATATGCAACAGATGAATGAGGTAAAAGCGGATCCGAATTATCCGAAGAATTAATTTTATCCCAATAAAAATCCCGCTAATGCAGCGGGATTTTTATTGGGAATATTATGATATGAGTCATTAGTGTTAACGTTCAGGCCGCTTTAGCGTTCCGACCGTTAACCGGCCACTTGTTTTCTGATAATATTCAAAGCTGCACCCGCTTTAAACCACTCTATCTGCTGTTCATTGTAGGTGTGGTTGGCTATGATGGTGTCTTTGGTTCCATCCGCATGGGTAAATACCAGTGTTAAAGCTTTGCCGGGTGTGAAACTGGTCAGGCCTTCAATATCAATGGAATCATCTTCCTGTATTTTGTCGTAATCAGTTTTGTCGGCAAAAGTTAGTGCCAGCATCCCTTGTTTTTTTAGGTTGGTTTCGTGGATACGGGCAAAAGATTTTACCAGTATGCCACGCACGCCTAAAAAGCGTGGCTCCATGGCGGCATGCTCGCGAGAACTTCCTTCTCCATAGTTCTCATCGCCCACTACGATGGTTCCAACACCTGCGGCTTTATAAGCGCGCTGCGTAGCAGGTACAGGGCCGTATTCACCGGTGAGCTGATTTTTTACATTGTCAGTTTTCTCATTGTAAAAATTCACTGCGCCTATCAGCATATTGTTACTGATATTATCCAGGTGCCCACGAAATTTTAACCATGGTCCGGCCATACTGATATGGTCGGTGGTACATTTTCCTTTGGCTTTTATCAGGAGTTTTAACCCTTTCAGGTCTGTTCCTTCCCATGGTGCAAAAGGAGCCAGTAATTGCAGGCGTTTGCTGTCTAAGGCCACTGCTATGCTAACACCACTGCCATCGGCGGCAGGTGCCTGGTAACCGGGATCATCCACAGCGAAACCTTTGACAGGCAATTCAAAACCGGTCGGGGCATCCAATTTTACCTGCTCGCCTTTATTATTGGTTAGGGTATCTGTGAGCGGGTTAAAATTCAAATCCCCGGCAATCGCCAATGCCGTAACCAATTCAGGCGATCCTACAAATGCAAAAGTGTTGGGATTGCCATCCGCACGTTTGGCAAAATTGCGGTTGAAGCTGTGAACGATCGTATTCTTTTCTTTTTTCTCTGCACCAACCCTGTCCCACATACCAATACAGGGTCCACAGGCATTGGCAAATACTTTGGCACCGATAGAATTAAATTCATCCAGAAAGCCATCCCTTTCCACAGTAAATCGTACCTGTTCGGAACCGGGTGTAATGGTGAACTCGCTTTTCAGCTCCAATCCTTTGGCTTTTACCTGGCGGGCCAGGCTTACGGCCCTACTGATATCTTCATAAGAGCTATTGGTACAGCTTCCTATCAAACCCACTTCAATTTTTGTTGGCCAGCCATTGGCAGCAGCAGCTTCTTTCATTTTAGAAATAGGGGTAGCCAGATCGGGCGTGAATGGGCCATTTAAATGTGGCTCTAATTCACTCAGGTTTATTTCAATTACTTCATCGAAATATTTTTTTGGATCGGCATACACTTCTGCATCTGCATTCAAGTAATCGGCAATGCCATCAGCGAGAGAAGCAACTTCTTCGCGGCCGGTGGCTTTCAGGTAGCGGCTCATGCTGTCGTCGTACCCAAATGTAGAAGTAGTAGCGCCAATTTCAGCACCCATATTACAAATGGTTCCTTTACCGGTACAACTCATACTGGTGGCACCTTCACCAAAATATTCAACAATGGCACCGGTTCCGCCTTTTACAGTGAGAATGCCGGCTACTTTTAAAATCACATCTTTCGGGGCTGTCCAACCACTTAATTTACCGGTGAGTTTTATACCGATCAGTTTGGGCCATTTCAGTTCCCATGCCAGGCCAGCCATTACATCGCAGGCATCTGCACCACCTACGCCAATGGCAATCATGCCCAGGCCACCGGCATTAACGGTGTGGGAGTCGGTTCCAATCATCATACCACCCGGGAAAGCATAGTTTTCCAATACTACCTGGTGAATGATGCCCGCACCGGGTTTCCAAAAACCAATCCCATATTTATTGGATACGGAAGCGAGGAAATCATATACTTCCTTACTTTCTGAATTGGCTACCTGCAGATCCAGTTTAGCATCGACTTTAGCTGTAATCAGGTGATCGCAATGTACGGTCGAAGGAACAGCCACTTTGGGCCTGCCTGCCTGCATAAACTGCAAAAGGGCCATTTGAGCAGTGGCATCCTGCATGGCCACGCGGTCCGGCGCAAAATCAACATAACTTTTACCCCTATCAAAACCGGTTAATGGCTGCTCGGCATGCAGGTGGGCGAATAATATTTTTTCACTTAGGGTCAACGGCCTGGCCAGGATTTTGCGGGCAGCATCTACTTTCGCTGGCATTTCGGCGTATACTTTTTTAATCATGTCAATGTCAAAGGCCATTTTTGTCTATTTATGATTTGATGGATATGCTGAACGCTTAAGGCTGAATGCTTAACGCCCCGAAACCGGGGAAATAGCGTTAAACTTTAGCGGTAAGCCTTGCGCTTGGAAAGGCGAATTTACGAAAAAACAGGCGGGGGTAAAAAACTCTTTTAAACTTTTGTATGGTTGATTTGTCTAAATTGCAGTTAGAAATTGAATACCCCCCCAGGAAATTCAAA
>JAYTOS010000256.1:0-16222 GCA_043747705.1 Bacteroidota bacterium | reverse complement strand
TAGAAAAGATCCTGCTCCGTTTGCTTTTAACGATTCGATAAATTTTAGCAAGAATAAACTCTATGTAAGTTACCTCACAGTTCCCATCATGCTGAATTTTAATACCACACCCGATAGCCACAGGGGCCTGAGTTTCAGTGCCGGCGTAAGTGCGGGATACCTGTATGGCAGCCGTAACAAACAGATCAGCGGTGAACGTGGCAAACAAAAAATTGAAGGCGATTTTAATTTCGAGCCCTGGCGTTTTGCGGCTGTTGGTGAGATAGGTCTTGGTCCCATACGTTTATACGGCACCTACAGTCTGAACCGATTGCAGAAAGATGTTACCCGCGTTGAGCAATATCCGTATGCAGTTGGTATACGGTTTAGTAACTGGTAAGCTATTCTTTTTTAATTCTCATGTTGTATACTACGCGCCCCTTTTCTAAGGGGCGTTTTCGTTTCGCCAAGTAAACAATTGTGCTTTTTGCAGGTTGTTCTAATACAGTTTCAATAAGAGAAAAACGAAGAAAAAGAGAAAAGAAGATTCTTTTGTAGCTATCCTTCCGTTATGGAAATTCTTACTTTGCGTTTCGCTGCATCTGTTAATTCCGCATTAACTTAATTTTTGGTGAATTAACCATTATACAACATACTTATCGAATAGTTTTCCGTCAAATTAAAAAAAAGATGAAAACGCCTTCAATGAAAATGCCTTTGTATTTGTCATTGCATACTGTTGCTGCCGTAACAAATACTTCATTCAAAAAAATGAAAACACCTTTGTATTTGTCGTTAATGGGTGTAGTTGCCCTCACAAATACATCTTTCAAAAAAGCAAAAGCCATCAATCTCCGAACGGTAACAAGGAATACGTATTCGGTTATTATTGTAAAAAGTAAATATGAACTTAAGATTATAGATTCTACCGGCGAGTGGATTGTAACCTATCCGGTTGTATTTGGCAATAAGGACCTCGGTGATAAATTGATGCAGGGCGACAGGCGAACACCGGAAGGCATTTTTCATATCCTCAATAAAAGAAAGCATGAGAAATGGGACAGTTTTATGCTGATTGATTATCCAAACCAGGAGAGTTACCAAAAATTCAATTCACGTAAAGCAAAAGGGGCTATACCAGCCGATGCACAAATAGGCGGGGCCATTGGCATTCACGGCACCTGGCCACATGAAGAGTTTGCGATTGACCAATATCAAAACTGGACAGAAGGGTGTATCAGCACCAAGAATGTTTATATAGAAGAAATATTCAGCCTGCTGCCGGTTGGTACGACGGTGGAGATAAAAAGATAACTATTTATATTACACTCTATCTCTGCCACTCCGTATACGCCTATGTTTACAAAGGAAATACAGCGTATACGGAGTTTCACAGAGAAGGGCTAACTAAGAATATGGTACTCTTCAATTTTCCTGTATAAAGTGGTAAGGCCAATATTAAGTAACCTCGCAGCTTCAGTTTTATTGCCTTTGGTATGATTGAGTACCCGCTGAATATGCAATTTTTCAACACTGGTGAGATCGAATGCAGATAAAGTTTGTTGTGGGTTGTTTGTGGTTTGCAGTTCGAGAGGCAGGTTGTAAAGTGTTAGCTCGGTTCCATCGGCTAATATTACGGCCCTTTCTATTACATTTTTCAGTTCACGGATATTACCTTTCCAGTCGTGCTGTTGTAAGTGCTCCAGGAATATCTTATCCATTCCTTCTATCCGCTGGTTGGTTTTTTCTGCAAAGAGTTTCAGAAAATGACTGGCTAATACCGGAATATCTTTTTTTCTGTCGCGCAGTGCGGGCAATGTTATCGTGAATACATTCAGGCGATAAAACAGGTCCTCCCTGAATTTCCCTTCCTGTACCTCTGCCTGCAGGTTGCGGTTGGTGGCCGCAATAATGCGCACATCAA
This sequence comes from Bacteroidota bacterium, assembly GCA_043747705.1. Classification (GTDB taxonomy): domain Bacteria; phylum Bacteroidota; class Bacteroidia; order Chitinophagales; family Chitinophagaceae; genus Sediminibacterium. Next base: position 14,319 of record JAYTOS010000256.1, on the reverse strand, counting down.
CTTTACTCGTCTTCGTATCCCCGACTTTAATAAAGTCACCGGTTTCCAAAACACGCAATAATTTAGCCTGCAGTTCAACGGGCATTTCACCTATTTCATCTAAAAACAAAGTACCGTTATGGGCTTCTTCTATTAAACCACGCTTGTCTTTAGCCGCACCGGTAAATGCACCGGCTTTATGACCGAATATCTCACTTTCCAGTAATTCTTTGCTGAAGGCACTGCAGTTGAGTGCCATAAAAGGCTTGCCGGTTCTTTTACTGCCGGTATGAATGGCCTGCGCAAATACTTCTTTACCGGTTCCGGTCTCGCCCAAAAGCAAAACGGTGGCATGTGTAGGCGCCACTTTTTTAGCAAGTGAAATGGCTTCATTAATCTGGGGTGAATTGCCCAGTATGCTTTCAAACCCATATTTTTTACCAACCTGCTGTTCCAGTTGTAAAATCCGTTTTTGTAACTGCACTTTTTCAAATGCCTTATTCAGCAGGGGTATGATCCTATTGTTGTCATCGCCCTTGGTTATGTAATCAAAAGCACCATTCTTCATAGCCTGCACACCATCAGTAATATTGCCATAAGCTGTGAGCAGGATAATTTCGACAGCAGGATATTTAGGTTTGACCGTGTTTACAAAATCTACACCGCTTCCATCGGGAAGTTTTACATCGCATAAAACAATATCAATGACTTCTTTCTCTAATAATTTTAACCCTCCTTTTAATGTGGGTGCTTCATGTACAGTAAACCCTTCCAGCTTGATGATTCGGCTGAGGAGGCTCCTTAATTTTTCTTCATCATCTATCAGTAAAACTGTACCCACGGTTTTTTTATAAAGATAGGTTATCGTAGTGTATGCTTTTTTTCAAACACATGGTAAGATAGGAAAGGGCCTATCCGCTATAAGCTATCCGCCTATGTGTTCATCCTTCGCTTACTTCAATTCTGTCATTGGGCTCACATTGTTATCCACGTCAATCGAAACCACAAAAATGCGTTTGTCTTTTGTATCGGGTATCCTGGTCATGTCTATCACGGCCACTTTATCGGCAACCACTAACTGAACTAATTGGGCGAGCACAAACAGCACTTCGGTATTTAATGTTAAAGTGAGGATGCCAAATGCTTTAATTTTCTTATCGCCTTTGTAAACAAGCTTTACCATATTATTGGCCTGTTTCTCGATTAATGGCTGAGCCGGCGCAGTATTGTCTATCCATGCCATGGGGGGTACTAATGCCGGATAATGATAGTAATGATTGCGCAGGCTATCGCTCCAGCCATTCGGATTTGTTTCAAAAGATTTACTGCTGAAATAAACACTTCCCTGTGTGGTTGGGTAACTTCTTACTGCCTGTAATTGCAGTGGTATTTCTTTCGGGTTTCTCCATGCGGCGTTGGAACCGGCTCTATAAAAACCGTGACCTATATATAGTTGCCTGCCGTAGGTATGCTCATTCCACCAATCTAATAATATATCATAATCTGCCAGTTTGTGGCCCCGCTCCCAATAGAGTTGTGGCACCACATAATCTATCCATCCTTTCTGCAGCCATAATAAAATATCTGCATACAGGTCATCATAATTGGTCTGGCCGGCTTTGGTATCACTACCCATGGGGTCCTGGCTTTTGTTGCGCCATACACCAAAAGGACTGATACCAAATTTGATATGAGGGTTTACTTTCCGGACGATATTATGTATGAGCAGGATAACACTGTCGCAGTTGCTTCTTCGCCAATCTTCCTTTTTCATCCCATTACCATATTTCTCAAAATCTTTCTGATCAGGAAATTCCTTTCCCGTGATACGGTAAGGATAAAAATAATCATCCATGTGAATGCCATCAATATTGTACCGGGTTACCAGGTCTTTCACTACTTTGGCCATATGCTGACGAACTTCGGGCAATCCCGGATTAAAATATTTTTTATCACCATAAATCAAAAACCATTCGGGATGTATTTTAGTAAGATGTGATGGGGAGATGGAAGAGTTTAACAAATTAAACACGGCCCTGTACGGATTTAACCAGGCATGAAATTCCATGCCCCGTTTATGGGTTTCAGTAATCATGAATTCCAAAGGATCGTATAAGGGTGTTGGTGGTAATCCCTGCTTGCCGGTTAAAAACTCGCTCCAGGGTTCGTATGGAGATGGATAGAGCGCATCACCCGCGGGCCTGATCTGTACAATCATCGCGTTCATGCCATTACGCTGATGCATATCCAGCAGCCTGATATATTCTGTTTTTTGTTCGGCAACCGATAAGTTTTTTTTACTGGGCCAGTCAATATTGGCTACACTGGCTACCCAAACACCCCGGAACTCATAATTGGGTGAGGATACCTGGGCCATCGTTTTTTGAAATGGGCAACAGGAAAATAATGCCACACAAATTACAAAGATGTTCTTCATAAAACGAAGATAAACCTAAGCGGGATGGGTTTTACCCATTGTGGATGAATTCGTAACCAGTATAAGATAAATTAACAATGGGTTAAACCGGGTCACGCATTTTATCTAATAACCTATTTAACACTGCGGCTTCTTCAGCACTAAGTGCTTGCAGAATGCTGTCTAACTTTTGGTTCTTTTTATCAAGAGATTCCAATACGGCAATCCCTTTTTTAGAAATATTCACGTCTACCAAACGTTTGTCAGTGGAACAAACCTTTTTCTCAACCAATCCTTTTTTTAATATCCTTTCTACAATACGGCTGGTATCACTCATCTTGTCAAGCATACGCTCGCGTATCTGCAAAGTACTCATGGGTTGTTTATTGCCCCTTAATATTCGGAGGATATTATACTGTTGCGGAGTAATGCCTTCCGCCTCCAAAAAATCCTTGATCTTTTCATGCAGCCAGTTGGCAGAAAAAATAATATTTACAGTGGCTTTCTGGTATTCATTCCTGAATGCCTGTTGCTGTATATCTTTTTCAATACCCATATCCAAAGTTAGTTAGCAGCTGAAGTTAAAAAGTAAAAGTTAAAAAATAATAAAATACCAGTATCCAGCTCCCACTATCCAGCATCCAACATCCAGGCCCCCTCACTCCTCACTCCATACTTTCAACCCCTCGCTGCAATTGGCGCAGATATCTATGTTTTTACGGCTGGTAAGCAGTTCACGGCGGAATTGCTTGTAATTGTCGTTATGCCAGGTTTCTTTAAAACTTTGTGTTTTCAGGTTGCCCAGCTGGTGTGTGGCATCTTTATCAAAACAGCAGGGAACCACCAGTCCATCCCAGGTGATCACATTGGCATGCCAAAGTTTCCAGCAGTGATTGCCGAGACCACTTTTCACTTTCATATTGCCGGAAGCATCTTTTTTATAACGGCTGTATTTGTTATTGACAGGAATCAGTTGATGGGGATCGTTTTCATAATCGTACACCTGCGCCGTTTTAAAACGAACCTGGTCTACGCCTATCTCTTTGCCTAATTTTTTTATTTCTTCTATCTGGTGCTCATTCGGTTTTACCACAAGAAATTGGAAAAAGATAAATGGAGTTTTGCTGCCCAGTTGTTTTTTCCATTTTACAATATTGCGCGCACCCTCCAGTACTTTGTTCAGTTTACCGCCAACACGATATTGCTGGTAAACATCCTGTGAAGTACCGTCAATGGAAATGATCAGCCTGTCCAGGCCACTCTCAACTGTTTGTTTGGCCTTTTCATCTGTTAAATAATGTGCGTTGGTAGAAGTAGCTGTATAGATGCCCTTATCATGTGCATACTTCACCATGTTTAAAAAATCGGGATTGAGATATGGCTCTCCCTGAAAATAAAAAATAAGGTATAACAGGTCCTTATAAATATCATCAATGGTTTGTCTGAAAAAACTATTTTCCAGCATACCCGTTGGCCGTGTAAAAGCCCGCAATCCACTGGGGCACTCCGGGCAGCGGAGGTTACAGGATGTGGTAGGTTCAAACGAAATAGATATGGGTAATCCCCACTGAACAGGCTTGCCCGTTAACTTAGTTACCTGGTAGCTGCTATACACCTTGGCAGCGTTCCATAACCGGCGGGGCCTGAGCTTGGTTAAAAAATTAATGCTATCGTTCCAGTTAAAATAAGGCATAATGGATGGTAAAAATAAGTGAGAATCGCAATACGCGGCAGTTTCTTACTAAACCACCCCAATTAGGGGAATTTCTAAAAATTGTAGACTTTTTGCTACAAATAAAAATGGGCTGGTTTAACATTCTTTTGGTAAACATTTGATAGGTACCTGCGTCTACTATATAGAACTTTGCATCAGGCAACGGAGAAACAGGACTTTGTATCTGTTTAGAAAGGTTTAACAGAAGAGATAAAACCCGTGGCATAAGGTTTGCGTATATATAGTATAACAATTAAATTTTCAACTTTCTCATAAGCAGTTAGTTTTGGTTGCGGTCCCGATTTCCATCGGGACCAATTTTTTTTAATAACCCCTCACGAAGAAATTTTTTCCGGCAATAGCTATAAGCGATTAAAGTCCCTAATCCATCAGCCATAATATCCCCAAATTCAAAAGACCGGTTAGGAATCCAGTGTTTCTGAACAAATTCCATCATAATACCATAGGATATACTGCTTACCAGGATAAGCAGAAACCAGTTTTTCTTCTTTTTTTCCGGTAAACTGCTTTTTGCAAAAGGATAAGACCATAAATAACAAAGCATAGCGAACATGGCAATATGTACCCATTTATCAGCATGTATGCTGGCCAACCATGGGTACCTGGGTATGGAGGAGCCGGGGAGGCATAATAATACAAGGCTCAAAAGAAACCAGGCTATCGCAGGAATAAAACGGGGCAAAGACAAATGAAATGATTTTGGCGGGAAAATACAGTAATTATTGTAAGCCAACAGTGTGCAGATTAGGGGGAATTCAATCTGTGTATACAATTCGCTATAAGCGTCTGTGAAATGGTATTTATTAGCCAACCTTACCTGCAACATACATCTGATCCAGGTGTGGGGTAGGGCTACCGCCTTTATTCTCCAATGTAATGGCAAAAAGAGTGGCTTTAGGAATGTTCTTCATCTTGCAAAGACCTGCACAGGTACCTATTACACCGGCATCTACGGGCTTCCCGTCAACAATGGCCCATAACTGGTATTGCTTATCGGCAGCAGCTTCAGGCAGTTTATTAGGTAGCAGGTACACGTCTTTTGATTTGTTATCCCAAAAAATGGTGGCTAAACTATTTTCCTTGCCTTTAATGCCGGGCATAGATACTTTGATGAAATTGGGATCGCTCATCATCTGCATACTTTGATACAGATCCAGCACTTTGGTCTGGGTATTTTGGTTATCGGCCAGCAAACTGCTCTTTTCAAGCAATAACGCCTGGTAAGCTGTAGAAGTAGACCTGAATTGCTGATAAAAATAGATATTCAACGCAGCACTGGCCACCAAAAGGATAACAGAGGCTGCGGCCACATAACGACCCCAGGCATTGGGGCGTGTCATAACTACCACTTTACCCTGTTCGCCAGCGAACTCATCTGCCAATATGGTAAATAACTGTTGCTTTACATGAGCAGGCGGGGGTACAGCAGCAGAAAGGGCTGTTTGTTCCAGAGCGGCTTCAAACGAGTCAATAGCTTTCCTGATCTCAGGGTACTGACGGCTTAATTGCTCCAGTTCTGCAGCTTCCTGTGCTTCAGCCATGCCTAAAACATAGCTTTCAATCACACCATTTTCTATGTAAGCCTTGATATCCACTTTATGGTTTAATAATTTCTCTTAATTGAATTAATGCGGTTCGTAACCTTGTTTTTACTGTTCCCAACGGAATACCCAGCATTTTAGCTATCTCATCCTGGGTATATCCCTGAAAATAAGATAATTCAACCAACACTTTGTATTCCTGCTTTAAGCTGTGTACCACTTTACGAAGGCCGATCTGGTCTATCCGTATTTCACTGGTACCTCCAGCTGTATATACGTCTTCTGTTAACTCACGGTTTTGTTGGCTGTTCTGGTAACCCTTACTTCTGATAGTATCAATAGAAGCATTTCGGGCAATATTTAACATCCAGGTAAATAAACGCCCCTTGGTGCTATCGTAACTTTCTATTTGCTTCCATACTTTTACAAAAACTTCCTGTAATACATCGTTCGCCAGTTCCTCATCACTTACTATATTACGGATAATAGTCAGGAGTGCCCCTGCATAATTATCATACAGGTAACTGAATACATGCTGGCTACGTTGTTTTAACAACAGTACCAATTCGGGTTCGTCGTATTTTTTAACTACTTCCAAAAGCAGGTGGGCTTATGTATAAGGTTGATAAGAATAGATACGGTAAATGCTTTCATGCGGTTTTATCCTACTAACGCCGCATACGCATCTTTGTTCAATAAAGCGTCTACAGTAGCGGTATCTGTAACCGTCATTTTAATCATCCAACCATCGCCATACGGGTCGGTATTTACCAGCTCAGGTTGTTTTTCCAGCAGGGTATTTACCTCTGTTACAGTACCGGCAACGGGTAAGAACAGATCGCTAACGGTCTTTACCGCTTCTACAGTGCCGAATATTTCCTCAGCAGCCAGGGTTTTCCCGGTAGTATTAATGTCAACGTACACAATATCACCCAGCTCATGCTGTGCAAAATCTGTAATACCAATGGTGGCCACATTGCCGTCTAAACGGATCCATTCATGATCCTTTGTGTACCGAAGCTCTGCCGGAAAATTCATAGACTGTACTTTTTATTACTGCAAATATTGGATAAAAAATGATATATGCTGCTAAAGAAGTTAAAGTTCAAAATTAAAAAGTCAAAAACCCTGCTGTTCAAAATACAGCAACACATGGTCCTTAATAAAATTCGCCTGCTCATGCGATGCCATAACCGGTAATTCTTTCACCTGTTGGTAATGCGGCCATCCATCGGCATCATTCCCTTCGAGGGCATAGTAGCCACTTTGACTAAGTGCTTTACAAACGGCCACATGCATCAGGTCCTGCTTTTGTTCTTTCGATATTTTTTCCACCATAAAGCCGGTTTCCTGCATCCCTATTAAAAATAGCACAGCTTCTAGGTCGGGCTTTTTGCCAAAACGTTCCAGTAACCTGGCCTCCAGGGCCCACCATCTCTGTTGTAAATCGTCGCTGATCAGCATAATCCTGTAAAGGTAAACGGTGGAAGCATGCCATCATCACCCTGCAAAAGTTATCTTTGCCGCAAATTGATTTAATATGTTACAGGTGAATGTATTGCGCAACAATACAGCGGGCGTTAAAAAAAGACTGGCCATCAAGCATTTCAGCCAGCCCGAATTGGTAGATACCATCATTGCATTGGATGATGAGCGGAAAAAGCTACAGGCTGAATTTGATCATACACAATCCAAGGTAAATGCCACATCCAAAGAGATAGGAAAACTGATGGGACAAGGCAAAAAAGAAGAGGCCGAATCGAATAAGGCGGAAGTTGCCAACTGGAATGCCAGCCTGGAACCTTTGAAAGAGCAAATGGCACTTGTTGAGAAGCAATTGCTTGATGCATTGGTGTTATTACCCAATCTTCCCGCCCTACAAGTGCCCGAAGGCCGCACACCGGAAGAGAATATAGTTGTAAGGGAAGGCGGCACTAAACCAAACCTCCCTGCCGGTTCGGTACCGCATTGGGACCTGATTAAACAATACGACCTGGTTGATTTTGAAACAGGGGCAAAAATTACGGGCAGTGGTTTCCCGTTGTACAAAGGGAAGGGAGCTAAATTACAAAGGGCATTGGTACAATATTTCCTGGATTATAATACCGCGGCAGGATACACAGAATACCTGCCCCCCTTTATGGTAAATGAAGCAAGTGCTTTTGCCACAGGCCAGTTACCCGATAAAGAAGGACAGATGTACCATGCCACTGCTGATAATTTTTACCTGATACCTACTGCCGAGGTACCCGTTACCAATATTTACCGCGATACGATAGTAAAGCAGGAGGAACTACCTATAAAAATGACAGCGTACTCACCCTGTTTCAGAAGGGAGGCCGGAAGTTTTGGTAAAGATGTGCGTGGTCTTAACCGTGTGCACCAGTTTGAAAAAGTAGAGATTATTCAATTGGTAGAACCGGAGAAAAGTTATATGGTTTTGGATGAAATGGTGCTGCATGTAGAAAAACTATTGGTGGCTTTACAACTCCCTTACCGCATCCTCCTTTTATGTGGTGGTGATATGGGCTTTACCAGCGCCATCACCTACGATTTTGAAGTGTATAGTGCCGCTCAGGAACGCTGGTTAGAAGTAAGCAGTGTAAGCAATTTTGAAAACTACCAGGCCAACCGTTTGAAATGCCGTTACAAAGATGGCGCGGGTAAAACGCAGTTTGTACATTCTTTAAATGGAAGCTCATTGGCTTTGCCGAGGATCGTGGCCTGTTTGCTGGAGAATAACCAAATGGCTGATGGTATCCAATTGCCTGAAGTGTTGCATAGTTATTTTGGATCAGGCAAAATAAGCAAATAGCCCCTCTGTGAAACTCTATTCACGCTGCGATCTCCTGTGTTGAAAAACGACACTATGGCTTTTTAACACAGTACATGGAGTTGCGCAGCATGTTACAACAGCAGAAACCCTTTCATTTTGAAAACCACCGTTTCAAAATGGAAGGGTTTTTTATTAGTAAAAACGAATATAATTATCAGTTAAAATACCCGAAAAACCCAATACCAGTAACCTTTTCATCATTTATCCATTATCATTCACTTCCCGCAGGCACATCATTTGGCATACTACCATAAACTAAATACTATGTTACTCATACTACTCATCGCAGGAGGCCTTATTGGCTTCACAATTTTTTTCAAATCCATTGATTTTTTTGAGAAAATTTAAAAGTTTTAAGTAATACACTTACTACTTGTTACGAATCACTTAAAACATAACCCCATGTTAGCCTTGTTTATCATTTCCATACTAGTGTTTTGTTACATCTGTTATGTACTAGTAAAACCGGAGAAGTTCTAATACCCTACCCTCCTGAAGGGGAAATAAATATTTTATTATGAATACAGAAATTCTTGGCGTAATCCTGATGTTTTTATTGACGGTGGTTTTAGCCATACCGCTGGGTAATTATATTGGTAAAGTTTATAGCGGGCACAGAACCTGGTTAGATGGTTTATTGCATCCGCTGGATAAATTGTTTTTTAAAGCCGGCGGTATTAAACCGGAAAAAGAGATGAACTGGAAACAGCATCTTGTTGCATTGCTTACCATCAACCTCGTTTGGTTCCTGTTATCCATGCTGGTATTAATGACACAAGGCTCATTACCACTTAATCCCGATGGCAACCCATCTATGACTGCGGATCTTGCTTTTAACACATCTATCAGTTTTATATCCAATACCAACCTGCAACACTATTCAGGCGAAAGTGGGGTATCGTATTTAGGGCAGTTGATATTGATGCTGTTCCAGTTTATCAGTGCCGCTGCGGGCATGGCCGCCTGCGCTGTTGTATTTCTTGCCATGAAAGAAAAAACAACAGACAAGCTGGGCAACTTTTATAACCTTTTCATTAAATCGTTGACAAGGATATTATTACCTATATCTGTTGTGATCGCGGTTATACTGGTATTCAATGGCACACCCATGACATTTAAAGGCAAGGACCAGTTTATTTCTGTCCAGGGCGATACGGTGAATGTTAGCCGTGGACCTGCCGCTGCTCTGGTAGCGATTAAACAACTGGGCACCAATGGGGGCGGTTTCTTTGGTGCCAACTCGGCTCATCCATTGGAAAATCCTACTTACTTCACCAATATAGTTGAGAACATACTCATCATACTCATCCCCATTGCCATGATATTTGCTTTGGGGTATATGATCAAAAGAAAACGGTTTGCCTGGATGATTTTTGGTATAATGACTATTGGTTTTTTACTTTTTGTTATCCCATCCATTTATTTAGAAATGAAGGGTAATCCTGCCATTGCCAAAATGGGCATTACCCAACATCTTGGCAGCATGGAGGGTAAAGAAGTACGTTTTGGTCCGGCAGCATCTGCTTATTGGGGCATTACTACTACGGTTACTTCCAATGGTTCTGTGAATGCCATGCACGACAGCTTTACGCCACTCACCGGCATGTTTGCCATGCTGGGCATGATGATCAATTCGTTCTACGGCGGTGTAGGTGTTGGATTTCTGAATTTTTACATTTTCATCATTATTGCTGTATTCATCAGCGGCTTAATGGTAGGGCGAACTCCCGAGTTCATGGGTAAAAAAATTGAAGCTAAGGAAATGAAGATTGCTGCTATTATCGCCCTGCTTCATCCTTTTCTAATTTTAGTAGGTACGGCATTATCCAGTTACCTGTTCTCGCACAATCCAACGGTGTATGCAAACTGGTTAAACAACCCAGGCAATCACGGTTTTAGTGAGATGCTGTATGAGTTCACCTCATCATCAGCTAACAACGGCAGTGGCTTTGAAGGATTGGGCTATGGCAATGGTTCTTCAGTGGGAGATAATACACCCTTCTGGAATATTGCCTGTGGCATTGTTATGTTATTAAGCAGGTTTCTACCTATTATTGGCCCGGTAGCCATTGCGGGTATCCTCGCCAATAAAAAATACGTACCCGAAAGTGCGGGTACATTGAAAACAGATACCGGCACATTTGGAATTATGATATTCGCGGTCATTTTTATTATTGCTGCACTTTCATTCTTTCCTGCGTTAACACTTGGACCCATTGCAGAATACTTTACTCAGCGTCAATAATTATTAAGTCCACTGCATCAACAAACTCAATAATATGAATCACCATGCTGTTGGCACATCAGACAACCCAATGAACCTTTGTGAGCATTTGTAATTTAAAAAAAATACTTTATGTCAGTCAAATCAAATAAACTTTTTGAACCTGCCCTCGTAAAGGAGGCTTTCAAGCAATCTTTTATCAAATTGAATCCAAAGATTATGTTCCGTAATCCTGTAATGTTTACGGTGGAGATAGGAACTGCCGTAATGCTTGGGGTCTGTATCTGGATCATGAGTGGTGATAAAACACAAGGTAGCCTGGCATATAACCTTATCGTTACCAGTGTGTTATTCATCACCTTACTCTTCGCAAACTTTGCAGAGGCAATTGCGGAAGCAAGGGGTAAAGCACAGGCAGACAGTCTGCGCAAGACAAGGGAAGAAACACCGGCCAAATGGATTCAATCTGTTGGTGAGATATTTGTAAATGAAATAAAGATTGTACCCTCATCTCAATTGAGAAAAGGGGATGTTTTCCTTTGTGAAACCGGCGATACCATTCCTATGGACGGCGAGATCATTGAAGGGATCGCCACTATTGACGAGAGTGCCATTACCGGTGAATCTGCACCCGTAATCAGGGAGTCTGGCGGCGATAAAAGTTCCGTTACAGGTGGCACCAAAGTATTAAGCGACCGGATTAAAGTAAAAGTAACCACAGAACCAGGCGAAAGTTTTTTAGATAAGATGATCGCCCTGGTAGAAGGTGCCAGCCGACAAAAAACACCTAATGAAATTGCACTGACTATTTTATTGGCAGGTTTTACATTGGTGTTCATCATTGTGTGTGTTACGTTAAAACCATTTGGCGATTATGCCAATACACCCATTACCATCTCTGCTTTCATTTCATTATTCGTGTGTTTAATCCCCACCACCATCGGCGGTTTATTAAGTGCTATTGGTATTGCCGGTATGGACCGAGCCCTGCGCGCCAACGTAATTACCAAAAGTGGGAAAGCAGTTGAAACAGCCGGTGACCTGGATACCTTATTGTTAGATAAAACAGGTACCATCACTATAGGCAACAGGAAAGCAACACATTTTTATCCTGCAAACGGGATTGATGAGACTGCTTTTATAGAAGCCTGCGTATTATCTTCTTTGGCTGATGAAACACCTGAAGGAAAATCAATTATAGAATTGGCTAACCTTAATAAAAACTCTTTTAATGTAGATGGTGCAAGGTTTATTGAATTTACTGCAGAAACAAGAAGTAGTGGTATTGATCTGAAAACCGGTGTCAGGGTTCGGAAAGGGGCTTTTGATTCCATTAAAAATATAGTAACAAAAGCCGGCAATCCATTTCCCGCTGAAACAGCAGCGCAGGTAAAAGCCATCGCTTCCATTGGTGGAACACCGCTGGTAGTTAGCCAGAATGAAACCGTACTGGGGGTTATTGAATTACAGGATATCATCAAACCCGGCATACAGGAACGTTTTGCGCGCCTTCGTAAAATGGGTGTGAAGACCGTAATGGTTACAGGCGATAACCCGCTTACTGCAAAATTCATTGCAGAGCAAGCAGGCGTAGATGATTTTATTGCCGAAGCTAGGCCCGAAGATAAAATGAACTACATTAAACAGGAGCAGCAGGGAGGCAAATTAGTTGCCATGATGGGCGACGGTACCAATGATGCTCCCGCACTTGCCCAGGCTGATGTAGGCGTAGCTATGAACAGCGGCACACAGGCCGCCAAGGAAGCCGGCAATATGGTTGACCTCGATAACGATCCCACAAAACTGATAGAAATTGTAGAAATAGGCAAGCAGTTATTAATGACAAGAGGAACACTCACTACTTTTTCCATTGCCAATGATGTTGCGAAATATTTTGCTATTGTACCTGCATTGTTCATCGTATCCATTCCCGGTTTACAGAGTTTGAATGTGATGAAACTGCACAGCCCCGAAAGTGCGATCCTTTCTGCAGTTATTTTTAATGCTATTATTATCCCCTTATTAATACCATTGGCATTGAAAGGCGTAGCTTATAAACCCATTGGTGCCAGTGCATTATTAAGAAGAAACCTGCTGATTTATGGTTTGGGCGGCGTGATCGTTCCATTCATCGGTATCAAATTAATTGATGTTGCCGTATCCGTTTGGTTTTAATATCACTCATAACTGATCAAAAAAATAATAAAATGAAACAACATATTCTTCCCGCAGTTAAACTTACCGCCCTCTGTATCATTATATTCAGCGGTGTTTATTCTTTATTGATACTTGGTTTTGCACAAGCCGCGCCCAACAAAGGGGAGGGCCAAACCGTTTTGGTAAACGGACAGGTAAAAGGGTATACACTAGAGGGACAAAGTTTTACACAGGACAAGTATTTTAACGGCCGTCCGTCGGCTGCCGGGTATAATGCCGCAGGTTCATCGGGCAGTAACAAAGGCCCTACCAATCCAGATTATTTAAAAGATGTACAAGGCCGTATCGACAGTTTTTTAGTACATAACCCTTCCGTACAAAAAGGAAGTATCCCATCTGAACTGGTAACTGCTTCGGGCAGTGGCCTGGATCCGGATGTTTCCCCGGAAGGTGCACTGGTTCAGGTGGCAAGGGTTGCCAAAGCCCGAAAACTGGATGAAGAAAAAATTAAAGCACTGGTTACACAACAAATTCAAAAACCGTTACTCGGTTTATTCGGAACAGAAAAAGTAAATGTTTTACAATTAAACATCGAATTAGATAAACTTAAATGAAACAACAGATGAAAAAAATAATGATAGTAGGTTTACTAGTGATGACTGCACTAACTACTATGGCACAAACTGATTCTACGAAAAAATCAATAACCAGTATTACCTATTCCCTTGATGCCTATTACCGATATGATTTTAATGATGCACCGAATACAACCAATAACTTAACCAGTTTCAGCAATTCGAAAAATTCATTTGAGCTGGGAATGGCTTCTATAAAAGCAGATCATTCATTCGGTAAAGTTTCTGCAACGGCTGACCTGGGTTTTGGAAAAAGAGCAAGAGATTTTTCTTATAACGATTCAAATACCTTAACGGCTATCAAACAATTGTATATCTGTTATGCCCCTTCATCTGCCATCAAATTCACGATAGGCAAATGGGCCACACATATTGGTTACGAATTGGTTGATGCCTATGCAAACAGGAATTACAGTATGAGTTATGGGTTTTCTTATGGCCCGTTCTTTCATACCGGTTTAAAAGCAGATATTTCATTGGGTGGCAAGAGTGCATTTATGATAGGTGTTGCCAATCCAACGGATTTTTCAACAACTACTTCCACTACAAAAGTTATACTGGCACAATTTAGTACGGGAACAAAAAACGACAAATTAAAAGCTTACCTGAATTTCCAGGGAGGAACCGGTTTTAGTCAATTTGACCTGGTGGTAAACGGTATCATCAGCAGCCAATTTGCCCTCAACTACGACGGAACTATTAAGACGGTAAAAACCGGAACGGTAAGCAATAGCTGGTCGAGCAATGCATTGTATTTTAATTATGACCCCACCAATAAATTTGGATTAACCCTTCG
>JAYTOS010000255.1:0-5371 GCA_043747705.1 Bacteroidota bacterium | reverse complement strand
AGCGATGCAGGCTGAACTTGACAAGGTTCTGCCTGAAGAAAAGAAACCCCAAAGAAAATTTTTCTTTTTTTGGTGGCTTCTGCCTGCCTTATTATTAGGTGGCACAGGCTGGTGGTATTTACAAAAAAAGGATGACGGCCCAACTGCGGAAAAAAATATCGTCCCCATTGCCAATAACAGAACAAGTAATACAAAAGAAGCGGAAAAACAGGTTTCTACCGATGATCCTGTAATGGGTGTTCCAAAAAAGTCAACTGTAACACAACCTCCTACCTTACGGTCGGAAATGAATAAACAGCCTTCCGTGTCCATATCAAATTTATCCGCCAAACGCCTACCCGGAGAAAAAACAGCTACACGTACTCCTACACCTATTAACAGCACTTTATCCATAAAAACGGCAGAAAAAAATGAAGTGAAACAACAGTCTGCTTATCCTTCAAACCAGTTAACTGTTTCCCCTGTGACAGTAATACCGGGAGATGCAAAGATGGTTGATAAGGCCACACTGCCTGCTTCAAAAAATAATACTTCGGAATCAAAAGAAACATTTGTTAAGATGGATGCTGATAAGCTGATAGCATCAAATCCACCTATTGTGAAAGAGCTTTCCGAAACAGTTTCACCACCAGTGGATGGGCCTTCTATCCAAACTGCAGATATTAGCAAAAAGCCGGTTACAGTTGTCTCCCGGCGTAAATGGAGTTATTCATTTTTGGCAGGGGTTGACGAAAGCACCGTCAAATTCACTTATGCAAATCATCCCGGTATCAATATCGGCGTAATAGCAGGATATCATTTTAATAATAAATGGTCACTTCATACAGGTGCTATTTATACACAGAAAAATTATAAGCTTGCCGGAGCAGATTTTACAGCACCAAAAGGGACCTGGGTAAGCTATTATAAATTAGAAAATGTAGAGGGCTATTGCCGCATGTGGGAAGTACCGCTATCTGTTCGTTATACTGTAAGCAATCGTGATAAAAAAAGTGCTTTTATCAGCACCGGACTTTCTTCTTACTTTATGACGAAAGAGGATTATACCTATTTCTACTATAGCAATGGCTTACCAATAAGTAAGAGTGCTTCGTATGCGTCAACCGATACACATATTCTTTCCATTGCACATTTATCGGCGGGGTTTGAAAAAAAGATTAGTAATACTATGTCTTTAATAATTGAACCTTATGCGAAAATACCACTTGCCGGTGTAGGCTTTGGCAATATCAAACTAAGCAGTTTTGGACTTAATTTCGCTTTGCAGTTGAGGCAGCTTTCAAAAAAATAAAGATATGTTTATCGGGTAGTTAATTTTCAACGACCGTTAAATCATATTGAAAAATTTAACACAAATGGAAAATGTAAAAATTTATTAACGAAGATTGAGCATACAATTTCTAAAAAATGCAACCCAATATTGGGTTGCATTTTTTATAGAAATTATGGATAAAGACGTTGTGGGTGAGACAAACTCATTCTTCATCCGTTACCCTTTTAAAACCCTGTCGAAATGCCTTCTGAAAAACAATAACTGGTAATCAATGGATTTATTCCAATAAGCCCAGTTATGCTCACCCGGCCTCTCGGTGTAATCGTGAGGGATTTTTAGTTTGAGCATTTTTTCATGAACGGCTCTATTCATGGGTAATACCCTGTCTTCTGTACCACAATCAATAATAATGTCCAGCGAATCTTTAGGATACTGCTCTATTACATTCAGGGCACTCCAGTCGTGCCAGTATTTCCTGTTCAAAGCCGTATCACCCAATCTTTTTTCTACACCATACCCTTGTGTAATCACACTTACATGCAGCGCACCACTGGTACTTCCACAGGCACTGTACAGATCGGCATGACGAAAACCAAGAAATATACCACCATGGCCGCCCATGCTTAAACCTGTAATAGCCCTTCCGTTCCTATTGGCAATGGTTTTATAATTTGCATCTATATAGTTGGGCACTTCAGTCCCCACAAATGTTTCAAACCGAAAACTACTATCAACCGGACTGTCAAAATACCAACTGGTATACCCGCCATCCGGACAAACGATCATTAATTGAAACTCATCAGCCAGCTGTTGTATATGCGATACTTTTAATACCCAGTTAGCATAACTGCCAAAAGCTCCATGCAGAAGATACACAACCGGGAAACGTTTATTATTTTCTTTATAAGAAGATGGCCGTATCACTACTGCTTTAACATTACGGTGCATACTATTGCTGTATATCGCAACCGTATCAATAGTTGCTGCAGTTGTACAAACCGAAGTAAACAGGAATGAGATGATGATTAATAATTTCATGCTGTTTTGATTATTTTTTGGAAAAATGCGGACTATGGTCTATCCAAGAATAAAGCCACTAAAATTAATTCAAGTGGCTTTATTCTTATGATATCTTGTTAGTTATTATTTGTTTTTCTGTGCGTTCTGCATGGGGTTCACACCTTGCGACTGGCCACGTGCCCCGGCCCTTGCCTTGAAGATTGCAAACTTACTTGGTTCAGATACAGTTGGCCAGCTATTATTGTCTTCATTAATATCGGCTGTTTCCTTTAACGGATCCAGGTGAATGCTTACCACTTTTTTCTTGGTCATAAAAAGTTTGGTAACTGTATTTTCATTCAATCGCCAAACCTGTGCAGGTATTCTTTCTATATCTTTCGTACCATCTTCAAAAGTAAATTCTACAATAATCGGCATTACTAATCCCCCTTTGTTAGAGAAGGAAATTTCATAGAGGTTCGTATTGGCATATTTTACTTTATCTGCATCACTCAACCCTTCAATAGCAGCAGGGGCTGGTGGAGTTATTTTTGTAACGGCATCATACGCTTCCAAATCTCTGGCATATCTCCAGTAAAAATCACGAAGGGTAGTATCAACATCCGTTAAAAACAATATGCTTTTGTCCTGCCTGTTGCGGATCTTGGAGATATCATCAAATGAATTAACCATGGGTTTATCTATACCTCTTGGGCCATTGCCACCAAAACCTGCGCCACCACCTCTTCCACCAAAACCACCTGCTGTTGCCACAGCATTAGGATCGAAAATGGCATGTTTTACACTATCAATTGAAATATCACATGCGTCAATCCCATAGAACCATCCACGCCAGAACCAATCCAGGTCCTCCCCACTGGCATCTTCCATGGTACGGAACAGGTCGGCAGGTGTGGGATGTTTAAATGCCCATCGTCTTGCATACTCTTTAAAAGAATAATCAAATAATTCGCGGCCCATAATCGTTTCACGAAGAATATTCAGGCCGGTTGCGGGTTTGGTGTAGGCGTTAGGTCCAAAGTTCACAATATTTTCACTGTTTGTCATAATAGGTTCCAACTGATCTTTCGGCAGGCGCATGTAACTCGCAATAGTTGATGCGGAACCTTTACGCGACGGATATTTATTATCATACAATTCTTCCGTCAGGTACTCAACAAATGAGTTCAGCCCCTCATCCATCCATGACCATTGGCGTTCATCACTGTTAACAATCATCGGGAAAAAGTTATGTCCTACTTCATGAATGATCACCCCAAGCATTCCTATCTTGGTAGATTCGCTATAAGTACCATCCTTCTGGGTGCGGCCATTATTAAAACAGATCATCGGATATTCCATACCGTTTGCTGCCTCAATACTTTGTGCAACCGGGTAAGGATAAGGAATAGAGAATTTAGAATATGATTTGATGGTATGCGCCACTACTTTGGTAGAGAACTTCCTGTATAAACCATATGCCTCTTTTCCATACCCGCTCATACACATAACCTTCTTCCCTTCCACATAAGCAGGCATTGCATCCCATATAAATTTCCGGCTCGATGTCCAGGCAAAATCCCTTACATTTTCTGCTTTGAAAATCCATGTTTTTTTGGCAGTACTTTTTTGTTTTTCTGCTTTGGTGGCCTCATCAAGCGTTACTACTTCTATAGGTTCTTTTGCGGTCTGTGCCTGGTTCCAACGGGCCATTTGTGCAATAGATAATACCTGCGTATAATTCTGGCACTGACCGGTTCCCAATACCACATGGTCGGCAGGAACGGTAATCTGCACACTGAAATTGCCAAATGCCAAAGCAAACTCCCCACGGCCGGTGAACTGGTGGTTCTGCCATCCTTGAAAATCACTATACACACATAAACGTGGGTACCATTGTGACATGGTAAACAGACTATTCCCGTCTTCGGGAAAGTACTCATAACCACCCCTTGTGCCAGGGAATTGAACTGCACGGTCTGGTATTTTATAACTCCAGTCAATATTAAATACAAATTTCTGGCCTGGCTTAAGTGCGACAGGTAAATCAATACGCATCATGGTTTTGTTGATGGTATATTTTAAAGCTTTGCCGGTGGCATCGGTAAGTTTGGTAATAATATCACCATACCCATTATCAATTTTCTGGCCCTCCAACTTATCAATAGCAGAGGTAGCTACTGACTTGCCCATGGTGGATGCATCCTGGTAATTGGCATTATTAACTGTACTATGTTCATTTTCGTCTAACTGCAGCCAGATATAGGTTAATACATCCGGTGAGTTATTATAATAAGACACTGTTTCACTTCCTTTTAATTTGAGATTGGGTTCATCCAATTCGCATTTAATATCATAATCGGCACGTTGCTGCCAATATTTCGGTCCCGGCGCACCACTTGCCGTTCGGTACTCATTTGGTGTAGGGAGGATGGTACCCAACTGCTCAAACTTATTACCGTGGTTTGATGCAGGATTGTTCATAATGTTCTGCGTATTACCCGCAAAAGCACAACAGATAAACATTGACAGGAACAGTAATTTTCTCATTGTATTCTCAGTTTATTATTGGAAAAATTCTTTCAATCGCCATCTGAAGCGCTAAAGCAAAAATACCCCCGGTTACATATAAGAGGTATTCTCTGCGGTTGCATTTCAGAATAGTTACGAATATAAATGAAATCAGTAAAACTCCCGCCACAATCAGCAATTGGCCAGCTTCCAGGCCCACATTAAAAGCAAGTAATGGCCCAACTACATTCTGATCGGTGCCCAAAAGGCTTTTGAGGTAGCTGCTGAAGCCCAATCCATGCACCAATCCGAAGAATAAGGCCAGAAAATAGATGAGGGGGAAACTGCTCTTGAAAACAAATTTTTTGACGAGCAGGTTACTTATGGCAGTAATGAGAATGGTAACCGGGATCAGGAACTCGATCCATTTTACCGAATACTGTACCAGGTTACCTACACTGAGGGCCAAGGTGATCGAATGCCCGATAGTAAAGGCGGTTACCAAAATAAGTATTTTTCGCCAATCGGCGAACTGGTAGCGCAGGCATAGTGCCATCACAAAAAGAATATGATCCATTCCTTTCAGGT
>JAYTOS010000254.1:0-1941 GCA_043747705.1 Bacteroidota bacterium | reverse complement strand
TGTTAGTTTTTAAATTTTTTGTTTATTTGCGTCAAATATAAAACTATGGTAGCAGCACTGGACATAAACATTACGAAAGTTGAGACGAGTAGGTTGACTGAAATGACCCTCGAGAACCTTCCTTTTGGACGTTATTTTACCGATCATATGCTCGAAGCGGATTTTGAAAATGGGGAATGGAAAAATGTAGAGATCAAGCCTTACCAGCCGCTTTTGTTAGAACCCTCAACCGCTGCCCTGCATTATGGCCAGGCCATTTTTGAAGGCATCAAAGCCTATAAGGATGCTGAAGGTAATGCTGCCATTTTTCGACCATACGATAATTTTAAACGTTTCAATATTTCAGCCGAGCGCATGAATATGCCGGTTATTCCTGAAGAGATTTTTATGGAGGGACTGCGTATGTTGGTGGATCTGGATAAGAACTGGATACCTTCTATGCCTGATCATTCCTTGTACATACGTCCATTTATGTTTTCTTCAGACCCGGTAATTGGTGTAAAGCCTTCGGATACCTATAAATTTCTCATCCTGCTTAGTCCCACGGGTCCCTATTACACCGCCCCTATGAAGATTTATGTGGAAGAAAAATATACCCGTGCCTCACCGGGTGGTGTTGGCTTTTCAAAAAATGCCGGAAATTATGGTGCCAGCATGCTGGCTACTTCTAATGCTAAGAAAGCGGGATATGACCAGGTTTTGTGGACAGATGCCTTCGAACATAAATACCTGCAGGAAGTAGGTACCATGAATGTATTTTTTGTCATTGGCAATAAAGCCATCACCCCATCATTAGAAGACGGAACCATTTTGGCAGGTGTAACCCGGGATAGTGTTCTGGTTGTTTTGAAAGAAATGGGTCTGGAAGTTGCAGAAACAAAAATTACTATTGATGAACTGATGGCGGCACATGCTTCAGGTGAATTGAAGGAAGTATTTGGTACCGGTACGGCAGCCACCATTTCTCTGATCAAAGAACTGCGTTATAAAGAATATGTGATGCATTTTGATACCGATAACTGGCAGATAGCCCCCGAGGTAAAAAAACGCCTCAATGATATCCGTGAAGGAAAGGCGGAGGATACACATGGTTGGTTGTATAAAGTGTAGCCTGCTTTCGGTTAATTCTTTTTTTTCGTGAAAGATTTTATTTGTCACAGACAGTACAGATCAACACAGAATTTTCTGTAGTAATTTGGACTGTCTGTAGCTTATTTTTTTTTGCGAATACTCAGAAATTATATGCATTCATTAATTCTAACCAGGAAACAAGAAGTTTTTAATAAATGACTCAAACAGTTTCTTACATGCTAACATTAACGGAAGGGTTTAATTCTTAATTATTTTTTGTGTAACGCGATGCGTTCCACATCTTACTTCGAGCAAATAAATACCGCTTATTAAATCAGTAACAGAAATAGTTACCTGCCCTTCTTTTTGTAAACCCAGCGCCAAACTTTTTATAGTTGCCCCCGCGAGGTTTGTAATGCGGATAGTGGTATTGCCCCTTTCCGGTGCCAGGTAATTAACAATGACCTTATCGTTTGCCGGCACGGGTGTGATTTTTATAACCAGCTTTGACAGGTTTATTATAGGCTCAACCTGTTTCTTTGGCCCCGTAATTTCAAAACGGTTATTGCCCTTGCTATTGGTATCATTGGTTATGGTAAACGAATAACTGCTGCCTTCCTGTAAACGCATCCATTTATCCAGGTACCTGTCGTGCAGCATCAGGCTATTGGAAGCAGGTAAAACAGCTTTTGCAATTTTTATATTAAATGTTCCGGTTTGATTAGTTTGTATGCCAAGTGAAATGGTAGATTCGTTGTTCACCGGGCGGGCATCCGTGGATAATAACTTTTGATCGCGGCTTATACTGTAAAAATTTACCTCGTTATTCCAGAATTTCTCAGCATCTGTTTTGTCGAAATTACTTCTGGC
>JAYTOS010000253.1:0-1127 GCA_043747705.1 Bacteroidota bacterium | reverse complement strand
AGTAATTCTGAGAGGGATGCAGGTGCACCAATGGTAATGGTCTCCTCTGTATGTATGAATAAACCCTGCTGCTGCTTACGCTTTAATTCCAGGGTAAGTATCCAGGCAGAAATGATAAAAGAAAGGGCGACAAAAAAACCGAATGAGTTCACCAGTTTCAACCATGTCCATTCAATCCCGATAAGATCTTTACAAGCGTAGTATAAGTTTGGGTACATGTATCGTCAGGTGTTATTTTTATAGTAAGAGAGATGCAATGTTACTCAGAAAAAATGAGACTTATGTTAGGATAAACTTAATCTGTGTTGATTTGAAAAGGGCAAATAATGCGTAATAAGAGAATATGAACTTAATAAACTGGCCTTATTTACTCAATAGTAAGTCGGGAGTAGTGAATGGTGAGTGTAATAGTTGTCACAAAAAATACTCACAACTCATTACTCACAACTCACCATTCATGTCCTTAAAACAGTAAGGCCCCACATAAAGTGGAGCCTGTACTTACTAACCCATCTATCAACAAAACTAATTAAAAATTAATTACAGAATTCATCAAATACAGAAATCAGGTGTTGGGCAATTGCCTGTGCGGGACGGCCCTCAATCTGGTGACGCTCCACAATGCTTACTAACTGACCATCTTTAAACAAAGCAATGGCCGGCGAAGAAGGCGGGTAAGGCAATAAATGCGACCTAACCTGGTTAACTGCTTCAATATCAAAGCCTGCGAAGCTGGTTGTTAGCCTGTCTGGGCGTTTGCCGGCGTTTTGTACCGCCATCAATACACCTGGTCTGCAAGATCCTGCCGCACAACCGCATACCGAATTGATAACCACTAAAGTAGTTCCTTGTTTTTGTAACGTGTCATCTACCTCTTGTGCCGATACCAACTCATCAAAACCGCCATCGGTTAATTCTGCCTTCATCGGTAATACTATCTCTGCTGGATACATATGTATGTTCTATTGTTTTTAAAATAGGATAACGCAAAAGTAAGACAAAAGTTGAAACATTGAAAAACTCTCATTTTTAAGCCATTATGTCTGTATTTGTTTATAAAAGTAGACATAATGGCTTAAAATAAATACTGATCCGGTCAAATTGCTCCTGATTTAAAGCCTGTTTAG
>JAYTOS010000252.1:0-1845 GCA_043747705.1 Bacteroidota bacterium | reverse complement strand
AGAACAATAGACCCGGAAATTTGTAAAGAATAATCTCATCCTTCAATCATTTCTGTGGAGCCCGGCGTTAAAGAATATCTTACCCGTATCATCAATACACTGGCTGTGGGTTTATTATGGATGGCCATTAATACCAGCTTTGGTATTATGTATGATTATGCTTTTGTTCATGAACAGGTTACGCTCGGTAATATTCTTTTTTATGTATGGTTTATCGCAAGCCTCATTGGCTTTCTTTGGTGGGTGATCCGTTTATGGAGAAAGCCCATTGATTTTGAAAAGTAACTTTTCAAGAGTATCCCCGATTCAGGAAAATAGCTTTTAGCAGATATAAACTATTGCAGCGGCTTTTATGTATTTTCATGTATGTAACCCATGTAACCCATGTACCTGAAAAACGTTTCAAAATGGATGCTGATTACAGGCACCCTGTTGATTTGGACGGTGAAATTTATTATCCGCCCGTTTGTTCATATACCGGCTTCGATAAAACCGTTGGTTGGTTTTGCACCAAACCTTGTTGGCTCATTTTTACTGCCTTTTGGTGCCTGTTTATTTTTTCAACGTTTTTTTCGTTTAGAAACACATAGAGACCTGACTTTTACCTGCTATTCTGGATTGTTGCTGGTGATCTTTAATGAGTACCTACAGCTCATCCCCATTTTCGGGCGCACATTTGACTATCTCGATATTTTTTCTTCTGTGATCGGTGTTTTTTGCGGTCACCTGGTTTTTGGGCGATTAATGGGATCACAGGTTTCGCAAATCAGGCAAGAGGCATAGCAGGTAGTAAATGTATCGCCATACATGCTCAGATTAAAACTGATTTAATCTGAGCATGTATGGCGATAGTATAATTCATATTAAAATCAGCGAAATCAGCGATTAATTCTTCCCGTCTTTTGTATCCAGTATCACCGGCGTTTTTCCACTACCCATAATAATCACTTTTGCATTGGGTGAAGTGATCAGCCCTTTCATGATCTGTATCTGTTCATACTGTAACTGTTTATCGCCCAAACCGGAACTGATGATCTTCTGGTAATCGGCTATACCCTGTGCCTCCACTCTTTTACGTTCTGCTTCTTGTTTTTCTTTTTGCAGTACAAATTCCATTTTCTGCGCATCCTGCTCGGCTTTTATCTTTTCTTCTATGGATCCCTTTACGGTAGCAGGCAAGGTGATATTGCGCACCAATAATTGTTCAAGTACTAATCCCCGTTTTTTAAAATCTTCTTCAATACTTTTAAAAATCCGGCCCTGAAAAAGATCTCTTTTGGTAGAGTAAAGGTCAATCGCGGTAAAGTAAACCGAGTTGTCCCTGATCTTTGTTCTGGTAAGCGGACGAACAATTTTATCCCTGTAATCCAATCCCGTTTCTTTCACAATCCTGGGTGCTTCGGTGCTGATTACACGATACAGAACGGTAAGGTCTATCACCACTTCCAGTCCATCAGCTGTTAATACACGTATGGCATCATCGCCGGCTTTATCGCCTTCATCGTGTATGCCGCTCATGGTATAGTTCTGTGTTTTAATATCGATTGTTTTTACATCAACCAATGGGTTCACCAGGTTCAAGCCACTGGTGAGGATCTCATCATCTACTTTACCAAATAAAGATTTTACGCCAATCTGCCCCGCATCTATCTGCTTGATGCAGGCCGTAAGAACGCCGATGACAATAAATGCCAATGCCGCAATGCGCAGGCCGTTGGCTACTTTATGGAGTTCTTCCCTTTGCTGTTTACTGATGGCGATTCCGGCAATTAATAAAATAATGCCAAGTATAATAAGTGTCATAATGCTGAAGTTTAGTTTTGTTTATAGATAAGTCGTTCGATA
>JAYTOS010000251.1:0-1626 GCA_043747705.1 Bacteroidota bacterium | reverse complement strand
ACCAATCAAAGGGAGACAACCATTGTTTGGGATAAACTCTCAGGACAACCCATTCACAATGCCATCGTGTGGCAGGACAGGCGCACCGCTGTTTTTTGTGATGAGCTGAAAGCAAAAAAATTAGATAAACTTATCCAGCAAAAAACCGGCCTGGTAGTAGATGCCTATTTTTCTGCCACCAAAGTAAAATGGATACTGGACAAGGTACCTGGTGCCAAGGATAAAGCCAATAAAGGAGAACTCTGTTTTGGTACAGTTGACAGCTGGCTTTTGTGGAAGCTGACCAATGGAAAAGTACATGCAACCGATGTATCGAATGCATCAAGAACCATGTTATTTAATATACATTCCTTACAATGGGATGAGGAGCTGTTACAAATATTTGATGTGCCCGCGTCTATGTTACCGAAAGTGAAAAGCAGTAGTGAAGTATATGGCCACACACAAAATATTTTAACGGCGCATAATATTCCCATTGCCGGAATTGCCGGCGATCAGCAGGCTGCGTTGTTTGGACAAATGTGTACGCAACCAGGCATGGTAAAAAATACATACGGTACGGGCTGTTTTATGTTGATGAATACAGGCGAAAAAGCGGTGCCCTCTACCAATAACCTGCTTACCACAGTGGCCTGGCAGGTAAAGGGGGTTACCCATTACGCATTGGAAGGAAGTGTGTTCATAGCCGGAGCTGTAGTGCAATGGTTAAGGGATGGATTAAAAATTATTCGTACCTCATCCGAAGTAGAAACATTGGCTGCTGAAGTTAACAGCACCGACGGTGTATATGTTGTACCGGCATTTGCAGGCCTGGGAGCACCCTATTGGAACCAGCATGCGAGGGGTACCATTGTTGGTATTACCCGCGGTACCACCGGGGCACATTTTGCCCGGGCAGCATTAGACAGTATTGCTTACCAAACCATGGACGTACTGAAAGCCATGGAGGCCGATGCTGGTATTGCTATTAAAGAATTAAGGGTAGATGGCGGTGCCACAGCCAATAACCTGCTTATGCAGTTTCAAAGCGACCTGCTTAATACCAAAGTTATCCGCCCTACTGTTGTTGAAACCACCGCTTTGGGTGCCGCATACCTTGCAGGCCTCGCGGTGGGATATTGGAGCAGTACCGATGATATTCAACAACAATGGCAGATGGAAAGAACTTTTTCACCCATCATGACAGATGCCAAAAGAAAAGAGCTATCCGAAGGCTGGAAACGGGCCGTGAATACAGCTGTTAGCTGGAGTGCTTAAGTGTATACCGTTTTAACATGCATTGTAAAAGAAACAAATAGGCAACATAGGATTAGGCATAATAAGCGCAAAGACCTATTTCTATTGGCGTTGAAAATGGCCTCTGAAAAAAAGCGTTAAGAAATTTACGGAATGAAGCGTTAAGAAATGAACGATGCCTGGCTTTGATATATTGTTGAAATACAAAATTGCTTCATTATTAATAAAAAAGCCTGGCTTTAGACTTCGTTCATTTTAGCGTAATGGAGTAAATTTTAGCTTTTTTGCAGCAGCCTTGATTTTTTTTGTTACTTTTTTGTATCAAGACAAAAAAGTAAATAGCGGAAATGCTATCGGGGAGCGGATTCGCGCTTATTCTACCTAATCCTA
>JAYTOS010000250.1:0-1532 GCA_043747705.1 Bacteroidota bacterium | reverse complement strand
ATATTGCCTGCAGTGACTGTATCCCCTGGCGAAGGCAATTTTACCAGCTTCCATTGAAAAGAACATTGGTTAAGATTGGTGTATAAATACCGGTTCACTATTTCAAGCTTACCATCAAAGCCAGGCATGATGGAAGCTTGTTTAATATACACCGGACTCCATATTTCTTTGATAGTATAAAAGCTTCCTTCTTTCTGCCGGTATGGCCCAACAATACCATCCGGTGCATGATTGCCATCGGTATCCATCATGCTATCCTTATCCATTCGTACAATACCTTCATCATGAAAGCTCCATAAAAATCCACCTGCTCCATAAGGATGCTGCAGGATAAGGTTCCAAAAATCATCCAGGCCTGCGCCGTGTCCGCCATCGTATAAGCCATGCATAAATTCTGTGGGGAAAAATATTTCTTTTCCATACAAAGATGAATTGACCACATAATTATAATCGGGATAATGTTTGGTATCAGTACCATTAAATTTTTCCCATGGATGAATGACCAATCTTTTTTGTGGATCGTACAATTGATAATCATTATCCAGTGCCCTGTTCCAGCCACCTTCATTACCATTATCCCAGATAACAACCGATGGATGGTTTACATCTCTTACCACCAGTTCTTTTACCAGCTTTTTACCGGCCACCGTATCATAAGCCGCCTGCCAGCCTGTTAACTCATCCAGCACAAATAAACCAAGTGAATCGCAGGCATCTAAAAAATGCTGGTCAGGCGGATAGTGCGACATACGAACAGCATTCATGTTCATCTCTTTCATGAGGCTGATATCCAGCAGGCTGATTTCTTTACTTAATGTACGGCCTGTTAAAGGCCATGAACTATGCCGGCATACACCTTTAAAAATTACTTTCTTTCCATTTACATAAAAGCCATCCTGCAAACGAAGTTCCGCTGTTCTAAAACCAAAACGTTGTGTGATGGTATGTACAATGCTTCCATTATTTTTTATAGAAACTTTTACCTGGTATAATTTAGGAAACTCGGGGTTCCATAAATCCGGATTACTGAATTGATTTTTGACAGTCAATTTTTCATTGGCTGAATTTGCTTTTATAAAAAAAGATGAGCCAACATTTTCCCCGTTTAATTTTTGTACCTGTGCTTCAATGGTATTGCCTGCCTTTACATTCATGGCAAAAACATCCATACTGAATGCGCCGTTTGCTTTGGCATCTATAGCTACCCTGTCTATGAATAAAGCCGGAACTATTTCCAAATATACAGGACGGTAAATGCCACCCATTACCCAAAAATCTCCATTGCGTTCGGCCCTGTTGATGGATGCATTGGCTGATTGTTTATCAACTTTTACCTCGAGCAAATTGTTGGCTCCATATTTTAGCAGGGTTGTAATATCATATTTAAAACGGTAAAATCCTCCCTGGTGAACAGCACCTGCTGAACGGCCATTTATCTTTACTTCGGTATCCGTCATACTGCCTTCAAACACTATAAAAACTTTTTTATTTTTCCATTCACGCTCTGTATTGAATGCATATTTGTACAAGCC
>JAYTOS010000249.1:0-10161 GCA_043747705.1 Bacteroidota bacterium | reverse complement strand
AGACAGTAATTCCTCCTGGTTCTCGATAGATGATTCTTCCATAATTGAGTTGGTTTATTTAATTATGACAAATATGACTGGTTATGATAAGTTGTGTTTACCGGTAACGGTCCGGTCAGGAGATCAATATAAGTTTCTGCGGCAGGGAGAAATACTCCGCTTTTATTTTTTCAAGGGTTTCTTTTTTATTGAAGAGTTCATAATATTCGTCTACATCAATATTCATGTTGTCTTTATTTACATAAACCGGTCCGGTAACCGAGCTGTTTTCACCGTTCTCAAATTTAGCGGTGCGCACAATCCCATTTACAATAGCATCTTCGTTGAGGGAACATTTATTCTTGCAGATTACGTTGCCTTCAATCATACCACCGATTACAATATCATGGCACAGGATATCGCCATTAACAGAAGCCCGTTTATCAATGATCACTTTATTTGTACAGAAAATAATGCCTTTAAAATCTCCTTCAATACGTATGGGAGAAGCCGTTTTAATAATACCAAAATAAACACCCCCAGAAACTACCTGTACTGCGGGCAGCATTTCTGCAGGCGCTTCTGATTTTTTGAATAGCATAGGATGAATTTTGGTTCAATAGGGACTTCAATATAACCAATATTGAACGTTTTTCACGAAAACAGGGGGATGTTTTAAAAAATCATAAAAAAATAATGAATGGAAACGCATATATTGCTGAAAATTATTAACTTTTCTATCTTAATAATTCAGTGCTTTTCAAAAACATAAACTTAAACGCATGAACAAGTTCAGGGAACAATTACTACACGATCCAAATTCGAGTTTTTCTACCCAGAGTTCGCAGGATGAGAAGCAACTGTTTATTACCAGCTCCACCAATATTTCCGGCGTACTCGATTCTGAAAATGATATTGTTCTTGATGGCAATTTCAATGGCGTTCTGTACAGTAAAAAAACCATTCATATCACACCTACCGGTATCATACGGGGTGTTATTATCTGTAATGATATTAAGATCGAAGGCGAATTTGAAGGCTCTGTTTATAGTTTGCGGGTAAATCTTTGTAAAGATTCTATTGTAAAAGGGAATATACATTGTACCATCATTAACACGGAAATGAACCAGTTTGTGGAAGCAAATATTAAATTGCTTAGCCTTGAGACTTCAGTATTTGAAGCCAGTTCTGCAGACTTATTCTCGCAATTGAAAGATGTCTTTAATAAAAACAATAAAGACAATAATTATATCGCTATTTTCCAGGAAAAATTAAATGAAGTAAAACCTTCTACCAAGTTTTACCACCAGACAATTTATGTTGCCCCATCCAACGATACATCTTCTAGTAAAGTAGAGGATATTTTACCGGAAGATGGCAATTAATTTTATCATTGATACTTTTGAATAAAGAGAGCGAAAACACCATAGGTTTTCGCTCTCTTTATTTAAAATATATACTCCATGTACAGAAAGCAACAAAAAACGAGCGGTGATTAATTTTAACCGAATAAATAATTGTCTACATGCTCCCAGGGGCCGTTCCTGTATACCCATACAGAAAAGCCAATACCCAGAATAGAAAATGGTATAAAATTCTGCATTAATATTTGCTCTGTTTGTTTGGCCTTATAAGCAGTTACTTTATTTTGTACAGTTATATGCGGCCATAGCTTATTCCTGTCCTGAGATATTAAATAAATATCAAAAGCAGATTGCATTTTTTTATGTAACGCCGGCAACTCCTGCGAAGAAATGATATAGGCAACACCTTTACCCATATTTTTAATACCCGTTACATCCAGTTTCATCTGGCTTCTCTTTGACAATACTTTCAAAGTTTCGGCAATATCAGGAATACCGGAAGGCAAATGATGAAACAAAGTAATATGTGCCTCGAGATAATTACAGTATGCGGGAAAATTATCAGTGCGCAGCTTTGTAAAGTATTCATGCGAAGCCTGATCCAAAGTGAGTGTAATAATTAAAGGTGGTACTGTGGGCATAACACAATGTACAAAACAACTCTTTTACTGATTACATACTTTCATCGGACCAATGGTACTTTTATTATCACTACTGAATTGGATAGACATTATTGAAAAGAAACCAGGACGATCTGCCATTTATTTTTAAGGAACTTCCGTTACTGTCCAGGTATTGCTTCGCCTGCTCCAGATAATCGCGTAATCCTTACCATGCATAAGTTTATATGTTCTGGCGTTAGTGGCATTGGAGAACCGCATCCAGCCATAATTGTATATTTCGAATTTGAATACAAAAGGTTGTTTGGGGTTGAGAGGTGCTTCGGTGAAATTCTTTCCATCATCGGATAAATAGACTGTCATGTCATTATTACCATACAGGGAAAGATATATCCAGCTTGCATCATTCGAAGCGGGTGGTGGATTCTGCTGAGGTTGAGGTGCCGGCTGGGGCTCAGGCGCAGGCATGCTGCCAGGAATGGTACTCGTTAAACCCCGTGCATAATTCCAGCCATTGGAAATAGCATTTAACCTGTCTGCCTTGGCAGGGTGTGTAGCACTGGCCTGCGGTGAAGCAATCTGGTTCATGGCAGCCCGCGCATCATTCAGGCTGGCCCCTAACTTCTCCATCACATATCCGGAAAAATAATCCGCTTCAATTTCTTTTGGCGGGGTACTTCCCCTGCTGTCTATTACATGGTTACGGTAATGATGCCCCATTTCATGCGCCAGAACACTTATCGAAGCCCATTTGGTATTGGCAAACGCATCCAGGTTCTCCAAAAAATTATTATCATAAACAATGTACCGTTTGTTATTGATAATAGTCGCGTATGCATTATTGATCCCGTTCTGCTCGCGAACAGTAAAATTCTGTTTCCAGTTAATACTGTC
The DNA here is from genome assembly GCA_043747705.1 of Bacteroidota bacterium. GTDB lineage: Bacteria > Bacteroidota > Bacteroidia > Chitinophagales > Chitinophagaceae > Sediminibacterium. The sequence goes on along the minus strand of JAYTOS010000249.1, from coordinate 7,304 downwards.
AAGCATGGTATTGATATAATCGTTTGCTTCATAAACAGAGCTGAATGAAGACGAAAGTCGCTTCGGGGGAATGATGATCCCGCATTGGTTCACATTCTGGGCTTCAGATAACTGCCAGGTAAGCAGGCAGGTAAACAGCAGTATTTTTTTCATGATATGATATAATTTAATAGTAGTTGATAGTATGACTTAGACCATCTACTAAAAAAATCATACCTGCTAAGTATGTATAGCTAAAATATAACCGCTATGGGCCAGCTTCTTTCGTATTTGTCTATAAGGCAGGGCTCATATCAGGCGCTGTATTTTTTGTCTTTACAGGTTACTCACACGGTGGGTTATCGGCTTATATTTACGATCTATAAAAAAAAGTATATGTCCTACTGTAAGGCAATAGAAGCCATGAAGGGAGATAGAAAAGCCCTGCACAAAGCCTATCATGACCATCTTTACGGTTTTCCCATACATGATGACAATGAACTATTTTGTCGGCTTGTAATGGAAATAAATCAGGCGGGCCTCAGCTGGGAAACCATTTTGAAAAAAGAAGTCACTTTTAGAAAGGCTTACCACAATTTCAATATTAAAAAAATAGCTGCGTATACTGAAAAAGACAGGGAACGCTTACTCGCAGACGCTGGCATTATACGTAACCGACTGAAAATACATGCGGCCATAGAAAATGCAAAAACAATCCTGCAACTGCAAAAAGAATTTGGCTCTTTTGAAAAATGGCTGGAATCAAATCATCCCAAATCAAAAGAAGAATGGGTAAAATTGTTCAAAAAAACGTTCCGTTTTACCGGGGGCGAAATAGTGAACGAGTTTTTAATGAGTATTGGCTACCTGGCCGGTGCCCACTCGGCTGATTGTGCCATATTTAAAAAAGTGAAAAAAGTAAACCCGCTATGGCTGCAAAATAAATAACCCTGATTGGGATTCGCATACGTAGTGTTGCAATATAATCCTTTCATATTCAGTTATACAGATAAAATACGCGTAAGACTATGGCCCGAAAATGCCTGTACTGTAAAGCCAGCACTCTCAACTATTTTTCCCAGCCTGTCGCTTTTAAAGCCGGGTCGTTTTCTTTTTTAAGAAAATCAGCGTCAGAAAGGGAACCGGCATCCCAGGTTAGAATAGCTTCATGGGGCACAATATGAACGGGTATTTTCCATGATTCAGAAGTTTCATTATAGGCAAGGTTTGACTGTGCCGAATAACAGGAAATGATTGACCAGCGCGGATAATCCGATAGGTTGGCTTCGGAACGGTGCAGGAGGTTGCTATGAAAGAAAAGTGCATCGCCGGCATTGAGTTCGCAGTATATAAGGCCCATTGTTTTCAGGGCATTGTTAACCATCACCATATCTGCTCCCACCTGCTCACCTGCAAATCCATGATTTACCCGGCCAAGTTTATGTGATCCCCGGATTACCTGCAAACAACCATTTCCTTTAGTAGCATCGGTAAGTGCTACCATGATACTCATCAACTGATCTGGAAACATAAACTGGTTTTTGTACCAATAACCATAATCCTGGTGCCATTCCCAGGCACCACCTACTTTCGGTTCTTTCTGCATGAGCTTGGAATGAAAGTGGCATACAGGCGATTGACTGTCTAATAACTCAGCTACCCCATTAATGATTTTTTCGCTTCGGGTAAGGTATCCAAACACATCATTACCCGGGGTAAACCATAAGGAAAGTTTTGTTTTTTTACCATCCTGGTCATTCAGATCCAAAGCATTCTTTCGCATAGCATCATCTTTAACAGCCGTTCCATATAATTTATCAATCGCATTTTTTGAACAAAAATTTTTAATGATGATATACCCATCTCGATGATAATTACGCTTCTGTTCCGGTGTTAAATAATTTTCAATCATATACGCATAGTTTAAAAAGTTAGTCCACAAATACACCAACATGGAACCGGGGCAACCACCTTCTATCCTGATTCATATTTTATCAGCGTGTAGCGTATACAAAATACCATTTTTTATGCTGACTATCGTATTCCTTTCTTTATTTGATGCATACGATCAGTGGCTTTTACCTGTTAATAAAAAAGAAAAAATGTTCCCACTTTTTCAACTTATAAGATTGAATTCGTACAACTGCTATCTTTTCAGCTATTTCTTAGTAGCTCCTATGTTTGAGTTAAATGAATAAAAAAGGGATAAAACGTTTCTCTCTTTTGCGTAAGCCCCATAGGACTGTATTTAAACCCAGATACCTTTTTATTATTTTGAAATAGGTTGGATAGCACTTTTTATTGCTAGGTAGGTTTTTTGATCTCGCTTAGTTCGGGGGATTTCAATAAGAGAAGAACGAAGAAAAAGAGATAAAGAAAGATTCGTTTCTCTTTTTGCTTCTTTTCTCCGTTCTTCTCTTTATGAAACATTAATTCAGCTTATCCAATTCTTCAGCTATTCCGTAGAACATTGGAAAAGAAAAAAATTGGAGAGTTGGGTTCATGTTCTATTTTCTATGTTTTAGTTATATATGTGCGTTATCTTTTTTATAGCTTTTTACTCATCCAGCCCACAATAAAAAAGGTCTTGCAAATTATTCATTTACAAGACCTTGTGGAGTCGAGGGGAGTCGAACCCCTGTCCAAACATCGTAACCATTGGCTTTCTACATGCTTATTTCATTATTATTTGTCGGCATCTGGCAGGAAATGAACAAACCAACCGAACGCTTAGCTGAATGGTCTTAAGTAACAGTCACAGCCTTCTGTTACAGCATCCTCTTTTGTTTTAAGTCGGCGGCAGCAAGAGGTAACAGGCGAACCTTAGCCGCGGCCCGAATGGTTACTTAATCACTGATTAAGCAGCCATGGCATACTGAGTATTGCCATTTGAATTTTGCGTATTCAGATTAAAGTGCTAATTACGCAACGCACTGCATGCTTACACCAACCGTAACATATGCTGTCGAAACCAATACGACCCCAGAGTTGGTTAAAGTAGTTAAAAGAGTTAAATTATCACTTAATTCTTTTAACTACTTCACCCTTTTAATTGCTTTAACCTTTTTAATTACTTTAATCTTTTTAACCAATCTACTTATTTAAACAGTCTCCAAAAATCCAACCCCAACGCATACGCCATTAATCCCAGCAACAAAATCATACCTGCCATCTGCGCATATTCCATGAACTTATCGCCGGGCTTACGGCCCGTGATCATTTCATAGAGGGTAAATAAAGCATGGCCGCCATCCAATGCCGGAATAGGTAAAATATTCATAAAGGCAAGGATGATGGAGAAGATACCGGTTAATGTCCAGAATTTTTCCCAATCCCATACTCCGGGGAATGTATTACCAATACTGATTACACTGCCCAATGAATCACTGGCAGCCACTTTGCCTGTGAACAATTGTTTCAATCCTGTTATATACCTGTTCAGGGTTTCCCAGCATCGGTTAAAACCAATGGGTATAGACTCAACAAAAGAATAATTTTTAGTAACCGTTCCGAATAATTGGGCAGGCTGCATGGCAAAAAAACCAATAGACCCTTTGCTGTTTTCCAATACTCTTACAATAACTGTGTCATTGCCCCTTAACACTGTAACATTCACCAGTGAATCATTGTAGCTTTTTTTCAGTTTGTCAAATTCATTGAAATAATCAAAAGGTTTATCATTAATGGCGATCATTCTATCCCCTTTCTGCAACTTCTCTTTTGAAAAGACGGCTGTTTTAGATACCGAATCTACAATAACCGGGAACCTTGGATAGACAAGGCCACTTAATTTTTTATTCTTGATGATCTTCTTAATAAAGCCATCGGGTATGTTCAGTTCCAAAGTTTGACTATCACGTAACACCTGTATTTTTTTGGCCTCTTTCAAAACGATTTCAGATTCTAAAGTGCCAAAGTTTTCAATGGTACGGCCATCAATCCCAACAATATTATCTCCATCACGGATACCAATACTCTTTGCAAGTGAATCGGTATATACTCCGTATTTCAGGTTTTTAACCGGCAGGTTTTCTTCGCCCCATACCCAGGTAATACCGATGAAGATGATAATGGCCAATAACACATTCACCACTACACCACCGATCATGATGATGAGTCTTTGCCAGGCCGGTTTGGCTCTGAATTCCCATGGTTGTGGCGGCAATTTCATTTGCTCTTTGTCCATGCTCTCATCAATCATGCCTGATATCTTTACGAAGCCGCCAAAAGGCACCCACCCTATACCATATTCCGTATCACCTATTTTCTTTTTCCATAAACTGAACCATGGATTGAAAAACAAATAGAATTTCTCTACCCGGCATTTAAACCAGCGGGCCGGTAAAAAATGGCCCAGTTCATGCAAGACCACCAAAATGGAAAAAGACAAAATAAATTGTCCCGCTTTTACACCTACACTTACCCAGTCAATTACTAATAAATTCATACTCATCTCACCCCGGGGGGATTTATTTAAATATTGTTGTTACGGTTATTATTGGATTACATGTGAATTAAGGAAGCCGCGAAGTTACGGGCCTCACCATCGGTTTCAAAATACTCTTCAAGGGTTGGGGTTTCAATAAACGGGATCTTGCTCATGGTTTGTTCTACCACTTCTGTCATATCTAAGAACCCGATCCTGTTTTTTAAAAACGCATATACAGCTATTTCATTGGCCGCATTCAATATACAGGGCATATTGCCGCCTTGCCGCATTGCTTCCATGGCCAATGCCAGGTTGCGGAAGGTTTTGATATCCGGTTCTTCAAAACTGAGTGTATTGGGTTTTTTAAAATCGTACCGCGGAAAATCATTCGGTATCCGTTGTGGAAATGCCATGGCATACTGAATGGGCAGCTTCATGTCGGGCAAGCCCATCTGCGCTTTGATACTTCCATCATCAAACTGCACCATACTGTGGATAATGCTCTGCGGGTGCACTACCACCTGTATCTGTTCGTGTGTAAGATTGAACAGCCATTTTGCCTCGATCATTTCCAAACCCTTATTCATTAAAGTAGCCGAATCAATCGTAATCTTGGCACCCATGCTCCAGTTAGGATGTTGAAGGGCATGGTCCTTTTTAACATTGACCAGAAAATTAGGTTTCTTACCCAGGAAAGGACCACCACTCGCGGTTAATATTATGCGCTCTATCTTATTTCTTCCCTCACCTACCAGGCATTGAAAAATCGCGGAATGTTCACTGTCAACAGGTATTACCGGTATGCGTTTTTCCATTGCTTTACGCATAATGATATCACCGGCCACCACAAGTGTTTCTTTATTGGCTAACGCGATGGGTTTTCCCAGTTCAATGGCACACAGAGTGGGTTTTAAACCTGCATAACCCACAATAGCCGCCAACATCATATCATAACAATCCAGGCAGGCCACTTCTTCCAAAGCCTTTTCGCCGGCAAACACTTTTGTTTGGGTATGTGATAAGGCTTCTTTAACAGTAAGGTATTTTTTTTCATCCCCTATCACTACTGCGTTAGGGTTAAACTGCAATGCCTGTTTAATGAGTAATACATCATTGGTCTGTGCTGTAAGCACTTCTGCGGTGAACATATCCGGATTGGCCGCAATTACCTCCAATGCCTGCGTTCCTATTGAACCTGTAGAACCGAATATAGCTATGCGTTTTTGACTCATTAATGATGTTTAATACATTACAAATTAAGGGAATACTGAAGAAGGATTTCTCAATTCTATAGTTTCCCAATCTATCCCACAAACTTTTCCAACCCTTCGGCTACCCCCCTGTCATTACTTAATCTGGGCACTTTATTCTGGCCGCCCAATTTCCCAACCGATTTCATATAATCAATAAACCCGTTCTTTCTTATTTTCCTTACTTGCAATGTTTGTAAAATATTACCGGCAATCAGGTCATCATAATACACATTCTTATGTCGTAAGTTACCTTCTATTTTTCCAACTAGCCCCTGCATATCTGCCGGATCATTTTCAAATTCAATAAACCATTCATGGTAGCTCTTCCCTTTGCCCTGTTGTATCATAGGTGCCACGGTAAATTCAGTAATTTTTACTCTTTCTTCATCGGCCGCTTTGAGTAAAGCATATTCTACATCTTCGCCTATCACATGCTCACCAAAGGCTGAAATGAAATGTTTGATCCGTCCACTAACGATAATCCGGTAAGGATCTGTGCTAACAAATTTCACCGTATCTCCGAGGTTATATCCCCATAAACCGGCGTTACTATTAATGACCATGGCGTAGTTCTCACCTGTTTTCACATCCCTCAGGCCTAAACGCGTTGGACTTTCTGAGAATATCTCGCCAGCCGGTACGAATTCAAAGTAAATGCCACTGTTGGTGTTCAACAAAAGGCCTTCTGCCTGCTGTGAGTCCTGGAATGCAAAAAAGCCTTCGCTGGCGGGAAACAGTTCTATCGAATCTATCTTTTTACCGATACTTTCAAAAAGCCTGGCTTTATAAGGCTCAAAATTCACCCCTCCCTGAACCATGAGGCTAAAATTTGAGAAGAGCTCCGATACCTTTTTGCCACTTTTTTCTATCAACCTGTCAAAATACATCTGCATCCACGGTGGTATGCCGCTGATCAGGGTCATATCCCTATTGATTGTCTCCGCTACTATTTTATCGAGCTTGGTTTCCCAATCTTCGATACAATTCGTTTCATAACTGGGTAATTGATTGGCGCGCAGGTAACTGGGCACATGGTGGTTTACAATACCACTTAACCTACCTGTGGGTATTTTGCCTATCCTTTCCAATTCTGGCGAACCACTTAAAAAAATCATTTTCCCAGTTGCAAAAGCCGTATTACCGGTTTCTGCCATATAACAAAGCAGGGCATTCCGGGCTGTATTGATATGGTTTGGGATGGAATCTTTGGTAATGGGTATATATTTAACCCCACTGGTTGTGCCGCTGGTTTTGGCAAAATAGATGGGCTGCCCCTTCCAAAGTACGTTTTGTTTGCCTTCTTTAACCTGATCTATATATGGCTTCAGCTGCTCATAATCCCGGATAGGCACCGCCTGGGTAAAGGAAGCCTGATCATTTACCCCCTCCAGCTTATGATCTTTACCAAAAACCGTTGTTTTACCGGTTTTAAGCAGTCCTTTTAGAATAGTGTCCTGATCTTCCAGGGCTGTTTGCATTCCCTTTCGGGTCTTATTATATATGTAGTTGGCAAATGGTCGCGCCAACAAGGATTTCAAATTCATGTTTCAGCTGATCGTTAGATGGGCGCAAAAGTAATGCAAGTTTAGGGTTTGGGGTTTGGAGTTTGGGGTTTTAACAGAAATTCGTCTATAGTCTATTGA
>JAYTOS010000248.1:0-29989 GCA_043747705.1 Bacteroidota bacterium | reverse complement strand
CGATCCGGCTATCCGTGTGCAGCATGTAGTAGAGACCGACAAACTAACCAACGAATATATGTACCGGGTAGCCAGCGGCATCGGGCGAGGCGAGAGGGTTCGGATGGCAGAGAAAGGTACCTGGGCATTTTATAAAAAAACAGGAGAATATATTTTTAAACTGGGGGCATCTTTAGTGCTCGGAATAAAATATACATTGCAGGGCAAGCCGGCAAAAGCAGCACCGGTTATCCGTTTCAGGATTGACGCGTTAAAAGGTTTATTGAATCATTGATAATTAAAATAACATGGGTTTACAATTAACACTGGAAAGAAAGATCAAAGGCACTTTAGAAAAATGGTTCGGCATACCTTTTACCACCCCTTCCGAAACATCTAAAGTACGCCACCTGGTACTCCCCTTTTGTGTGGGTAAAGGTTGCGATATTGGTTTTGGGGGCGATAAAATAGTAAAAGTGAATTGCGATGGAATAGACTTCCCGCAGCCCTATACCCATACCGGTAAAAACAAAGTAGACATAGGCTGTGATGTAATCAATAATGAAATACCCGTACCTGATAACACCTATGATTATGTTTACAGCAGCCACCTGATTGAAGATTTTGTTGATACCAAAGATGCGCTGCGCAAATTTATCCGTATTCTTAAAAACGGCGGCAACCTGGTATTGGTTTTCCCCAACCAGCCAATATATGAAGCCTATTGCAAGAAACTGAAAATACCCATGAACCCTTACCACGTTCATCCCGGTATGGGACATGATTATATGATGAAGCAATTAAATGAGATACCCGGCATTACCTATGAATTATTATTCACCAGCAATTGCGAGCTGGATTATAATGTGATCATTGTATTAAAGCTCACTAAACAATAAACGTAAAATACATGCACAACGTATAGATCATGCAGGGGATTAAATTTTGATTGCCCCCCGTTTTTCATACTTTTGCCACAAGGCTAAATATGGAGGGAAGGAGATATATTCCTCGGTAAATCATAAAGAAATTAAAACAGGCTACACTGAATTGGTTACAAAAAATATTATTCAACTGGAAAAGGGAATTCGATGTCAATCAAAAACTTTCCCGTTTTCTGAGAGGCCTTGAAAATGCCCCGGCTATTCTAAGCAATCCACCGGTTATTGAAGGCGATGAAGTAAATTTTTCACATAGTGGTCATACAGGGGATGTTATTTACAGTATACCCGCCATCTACTCTTTGGCAAAAGGAAGAAAGATCAACCTGTATCTGCGCCTGCACCAGCCCGTTACCGACTTTACAAAAAACATGAGCCATCCTAACGGTAATGTTATGTTGAACGAAAAAAGTGTACAGATGTTCGCCTCTTTGCTGCTGCAACAGAAGGGGTTTAATAAATGCCAGGCACTTGCCAATGAGCAAATACATTACGATCTGTCAATATTCAAAGCATTCCCTTTTGATTACAGGATGGGTAGCATTACCCGGTACTTTTTTTTAACCTTCGGTATTTCAGGAGATCTCTGGAATCCATGGCTACAGGTTGCGCCAAACGCAACATTTAATGATACGATTGTGGTAGCCAGAAGCAGCAGGTACCGGTCGCCTAAAATAGATTATGGCTTTTTACAAAAATACCCGAAAGTCGTTTTTGTTGGCTTACCGGATGAATATGAGAACATGAAACCCATTATACCCAATATGGCGTATCAACCTGTTGCTGATTTTTTAGAACTGGCATCTGTAATCGCGGGAAGTAAATTATTTATCGGCAACCAGTCATTTCCTTTTGCATTGGCCGAAGCGTTGAAAGTAAAAAGGGTATTGGAAGTGTTTTATCAAAGCCCGAATGTGATGGCAGAAGGGCCCAATGGCTATGCTTTTTGTTACCAGCCCCAATTTGAAAAAATAGTAAGCGACCTGTTAGACAGGTAAATATATATTCTGATGAAAACGATTTTATCTAACCCATATAGTTTTCACCGGAAGAAACAGTAAAAGCAATCACCATGAGAAAAATAATCAGGCAATTATTAAATAAAGCAGGTTACGATATTATCAAAGTAAATGTGCACAGTGATAGTAAAGCGGGGCAGATAAAAAAAGTAAAAGTGGGGAAGTTCATGATTGATATGCCCGGTAATAACGTACAGATCAGCACCTATAAATACAGGCCCGATGCGAATGATCTTTTAGGCACACTTGCCACTTGTGTGGCCACTAAATACCCCGGCCTTAGCGCAATTGATATAGGTGCCAATGTAGGTGATACCATTGCGGTTATTAAATCAGCGATAGATATACCGGTCATTGGTATTGAAGGTGATCCTGTATCATTCAAATTCCTGCAGGCCAACACCCGGCAATTTAACCAGGTAACTGTTTTACAACAGTTTTTGGGCGATAAAAAACAGACACTGCAGGTTGAACTGGAAAAAAGTGGCTGGAATACCACGTTAATTCCCACTGCAAATAAAGGTCAGGAGCTATCTTTAAAAACGCTCGATCAAGTATTGGAGGAAAATCAACTGGCAACCCAAAACATAAAAATTCTCAAAGTAGATACGGAAGGGTTTGATACCATTATCATACGGGGAGCAACAGCACTTATACAAAAACAATCCCCGGTCATCTTTTTTGAATACAACAAAACCAATATGGAAGCTATTAGCGAAGATGGTATGTCTACGTTGCTTTCTTTAGAAAAGTACGGATACCATTCTGTTATCTTTTTTGATAATTACGGCAGGTATATGTTATCTACCCCGATTAATCAACATGAACTGATCAGGCAACTGCATCATTATTCCGATGACAATCATAGCCAGGTGGGTTATTATGATATTTGTTTATTTCATGAAAGTGACAACGATATTGCCAAAAAATTCATTGACAGTGTAGCTTCCCGCTAAAAAAAATCGAATCAGTTCTATTCCTTTTTACAAAGTAATTTTTCTGGGATGCCCATTCTTGGTGTAGAGGAAATAACGGGTTTGTTCATAATGGTTTTCTGCTGTAAACGGACCTGTAAAATGATCGCCCATTACATCCTCGCGAACAAAAAAAGCATTCAAACCCGCAAAGCTGCTGCCTACCAGCCTGTACCCTTTTTCTAAACCAAGTTTCTCCATAGCCGTAAGGCTTGCGCCACAATTACTTGTTTTGTCCCACATGGCATTCGCATCATAGTCTACTACAAAATGATCACCTGGCCTGAAAATAGAATTGTATTCAATCACTACTACCCGGGGCTTATAGTGGGTTATAGCCTCCCATACATAATAGTCGTTCCTGTCAATATCAATAGATAAGAGATCAAATTCTGCGGGCACTTCCCCTCTTGCAAAAAGTGATTCAATATTTTCTGCGGTGATAAAATCTTTAATAACGGTTAACTGCTTACGGCTAATGGCTTTTGCAAAAGATTCTTTTATCTCGTTGGTAAATTCCGTACCACCGTCAATCCATAACCCTTTCCATCCTTGAAATAATAAATATGTGGTATTGGTTTCTGTACCGTTTTCTACCCCAAATTCAACAAAATATTTATTGGTGGTGCCAATCCGTCTGAATATTTCCCGGATAATACCATCCTCCCCAAACTGAGAGAATACCTGAAATTCAAACCGGTTTAATTTATCAGGAGCCTGGTAACGGGGGTTATTGATTAAGTTTCTTTCCAGGTATTTTTCAGTTTCCAGCCCATGCAGCATGGCAAGTTTTATATCCATATTCTCCAGATACAAAGTGCGTCTCAACTTTGTATATAATATCTCTTTCCATTTTTTAAATGTTCCCATCTTAATTATTGTTATTAATTTTATTTATGATAAGAGCCGCTGAACCCAAATATAGTTACAAACCATGAATAAGCTGAAGGGCATCATATACGATCTGGTTCTTTATGCAGCCACTTTGGGTATCCGCAAAAAAGCCACTACCAAAAAAATATTGATTGTACGGATTGATGAGATCGGGGATTATATGCTCTGGCATAAATTCTTACAGGAGATCGTTTCAGCTGAACAGTACAAGGGCTATACATTTCATTTTTATGGTAACCAAAGCTGGAAAACCTTGTTCCTGAATTTTGATGCAGCTTTTACACAGGAAACTTTCTGGCTGGATAAATTGCTGTTTAAAAAAGATATGCGTTACCGGTACCGGTTGCTGAAACAGGTATACCAGCAGGGATATGATACAGTGATCAATCCCACTTTTTCGCGTGATAAACGATACGACGACAGCATTGTAAACGCCGCCAAAGCACCACACAGAACAGGTATGGTTTCAAATGTAGAAAGTGTACGGTCTTATGAACTGGGATATGACCGTAAATTATATACCCGCTTATTTGAAGAAAAAAAGAAACCCCTCTTCGAATTTCAGCGAAATAAACTGTTTACTGAATTTATAACGGGCAGGTCCTCTTTACTAACAGATACCAGCATTAACAAAAACAAACTACCCTCCTTTCCGTTTGCTTTACCTGAAAAATATTTTGTCGTATTCCCCGGTTCAAGAAGTAAATCCCGGATCTGGCCCGCTGAAAATTTTGTACAGGTGAGTGATTACCTTTTTGAAAATTATGGGTGGACAGCAGTAGTATGTGGCACGAAAACAGATGTGGCGTATACCAATGCATTCTGCACCCAATACCAACATGCCGTTCTTGACCTTACCGGCAAAACATCTCTCTTAGAAATGCTTAGCCTGCTTACAAATGCGCAATTCCTATTATCGGTAGATACCGGTTCAGTACATTTGGCCGCTGCCGTGGGTTGTACTGTATTCAGCATATTCAACGGCTCACAATACCAACGCTTTGCACCCTACCCGTTAACCATAACCAATAATTTTTATGCAGTATACCCCGATGCCGTAGAAAAAGAATTGGCCGATCCTGCATTAGCAAAACAGAAATATGAATTTGTTGTAGACGTACCGTATGCGTCTGTAAAACCGGAGAAAGTGATATTGGCTGTGCATGGGCATTATTTTCAGAAGTGAGTAGTGAGTAGTGAGTAGTGAGTAGTGAGTAGTGAGTAGTGAGTAGTGAGTAGTGAGTAGTGAGAACGAAAAATTTCATTCCAACATTCAACATTTCTTTACCAATTCTCTAATCCCATTTTTTTCTTCAGGGTAAATAATCCTTTTCCAAGCCAGGTTTGTAAAAGATAATGTAGAAGCTTTAACCGGAGTTGCCAGATCGTAAACAGGAGAGAAAAACCAAAGTAAGATTCATACACTTTCTTATTCTCTTCCAGTGAGTGCAGGTATTGCTTTGAGCTTACACCACTATCATCAAAAACAATCAGCACTTTATCAATGTAAAAGTATGGTTCATTGGCAATACGGCATATCATGTCGTAATCCATGGCTATTTTGTAATCGCTTTTGTATAAGCCGGCCCTCCCATATACTTCTTTCTTCACAAACCAGGTAGGATGCGAAATACTGCGCATACCACGGTAGAGTTTGGTTTTATCAAAATGCTTTCCCACAACAACAGGCTTACCGGCACGCATCATCTGAATATTGCCGCTGCTCCATTGCAAGGAAGCATTTGTTTCAAATATCTTTCTAACAGATACCAATACATCAGCAGCCGCATACACATCTCCTGAATTCAATAAATGGGTAACATAACCATTGGCTTTATCAATGCCTTTATTAAAAGCATCAGCAATACCTTTATCTTTTTCGTTAATCCATCTGCGGTACGATGGCTGGGGGGTATTCAACAGCCATTGCTCAATATCTGGCTTAGTTGAACCGTTGATCACCCAATGCTCCTCCGGGAAACTTGTTTGCGCATCAACAGATGCACAGGTCTTTTTGAGGTCTGCAAGATTATTGAAACAAATGGTGATAACAGAGATACCGGCCATGCGCTAAGTTATTATTTTGCAAGGTGAATGATAAATTTTAAATAACTACCGGTTCCCATTCAACATATAAAATTCCACATTCAAAATAATTCCCCAAGTTTCTGTAAAAATAAAGCCAGTCCCTCTTTTTTCCGCTCATCCAGTGTGTAACTGATGTTTTGGGTATAATATTTTGTCAGGTCATAGTTATCATAAGGGTTTTCAGCAACCACGTCCGCAATATGAGAAACACCATAGCTGTTGGCCCGGTTAAACGCATCTTCAAAATCTTCTCCCAGTTGTTTATTGGCCACCCATGCCGCAAATACAAAGGGAAGGCCAGTATGCGTTTTCCAGGCCGTGCCAAGGTCATAGGTATACGCAGCATATTTTCTTTGCTCCAGGGCCCTGTCGCCAATAACAACGCCCGCAGTTGTACCAGTGATGAATGAACGGAAATCTTCTCCGGCATCTTCCAGAACGACTTCTTTTTTCCAATATTCTTTCAGTAATAATTTCGCAAGCGCAACCGATGTCCGGCTCTGGTAATCCAGTAAAACCTTCTTTACCTGCTCCATCGGCATCTCGCTAAAAATGGCCACAGATGCTACTTCCCCATCTGTACCAATGCAATAATCCGTAATAATATGCGGTTCCTGTAACTGGGGTATGATGGCTACCGGAACTAATCCTACATCAATTTCGTCATTCAGCAACATGGTAGCTATTCTTGCAGGATATTCTTCCACCAGTTCTATCCTTTCTATCAATCCCGAACGTTTCAATCCGTATAATAAAGGCTTGGTATTTAAATAACTTACCGCTCCAACGCGTATTCTCTTGTCCAATTCGTTTAATTTTGCACAAAGAAAAGGTTTTTTGTGTTGCTGGCTGTTGTACATAATCGGGGCATCGTTGTGTCACTCTCTTGTACCGCATCGCAACTATTGGCTTTTTATACAGTAGCATAGCTTCTTTCGCCAGCGGTTCATCGTTTACATCAGCGTTAAATTGTAAACCCCTGGCAGGAAAACATTCGTCAAAAAAATAAACCTGCAATCATACATGGAACTATCCCATCTCACCGCGATCTCACCTATTGATGGCCGTTATCGCAAACAGGTAAGCTACCTGGATGAATATTTTTCAGAATATGCCCTCATTAAATACCGGGTATTGGTGGAGATAGAATATTTTTTCTTCCTGGCTGATAAGAAGTTTTTCAAACTTGCCCCCAAAGCCCGCCTGCAGCTGAAAAAAGTAATGGATGGCTTCAGCATAGACGATGCGCAACAGATCAAACAGATAGAAGCCATCACCAACCATGATGTAAAAGCGGTTGAATATTTTTTAAAAGAACAATTAGACAAAGCCGTTATCCCCCAACTGAAAGAGTGGATCCATTTCGGCCTCACATCACAGGATATCAATAACACTGCTATCCCTTTAAGCTGGAAGCATGCCATGGAGCATGAATACCTGCCATCCGTTATCAACCTCCAAAACCATTTATACCAGCTGGCCGCCCAATGGAAAAATATTCCCCTGTTAGCCAGAACACACGGACAACCTGCATCTCCTACCCGATTAGGTAAAGAGATCATGGTATTTGTAGAGCGGCTGCATAACCAGGTAGAATTATTTTCCAGCGTACCCTATGCCGCAAAGTTTGGTGGTGCCACAGGTAATTTTAATGCACACCATGTTGCTTTTCCTAAGAAGAACTGGGTGGTATTGGGTAATACATTTGTGGAAGAAGTATTGGGATTGCAACGTATGCAGTTTACTACGCAGATAGAACATTACGATAGCCTTGCCGCGCATTTTGATACCATCAAACGCATCAACAATATATTGATTGATCTGAGCCGAGATATCTGGACCTATATCAGCATGGATTATTTCAAACAGAAAACAAAAAAAGGCGAAGTAGGATCTTCAGCCATGCCGCATAAAGTAAACCCGATAGATTTTGAAAATGCAGAAGGCAATTTTGGAATGGCCAATGCTTTACTGGAACATCTTTCTGCCAAACTACCGCATAGCCGCCTGCAACGCGACCTCACAGATTCCACTGTTCTCCGTAATATAGGTATACCGGTGGCACATATTGCCATTGCCATAAAATCATTGGAAAAAGGTTTGGATAAGCTGGTGCTGAACGAGGCGAAATTAAAAGCCGATCTCGAAAATAACTGGGCCGTAGTAGCCGAAGCCATACAAACCATTTTACGCCGCGAAAATTACCCCAATCCTTACGAGGCATTAAAAGACCTTACCCGTGGCAACAGTACCATCGATAAAAAAACGATACATGATTTTATCGGCACGCTAAAAGTAAGTGCTACCATAAAAAAAGAATTGAAAGCCATTACCCCTTTAAATTATGTGGGGGTGAACCCGGAATATTAGGCTCAAAGCATTTGGGAAGTCAAAATTTTCCAAATGCATCATGGTAATGCTGTCAGTCTTTTGTAAATTCAAGGGATTTTGTTTGTTAATCAAAACCCTATCCCATGCCCACCAGCCAGTCACGCCGATCATTCCTGCAAACCCTGAGTTTAGGTGTTGGCAGTACACTTGTAGCCTCTTCCCTATTGGCTAATAAAAGCCTGCCATTTATAAAGAACCAAAAGAAATTAGGTATCGCCCTGGTTGGGTTGGGCAGTTATGCTAAAAACCAGTTAGCTGTTGCCTTAACGCAGACAGATAACTGTTACCTCGCAGGTATTGTAACCGGTACACCTGCTAAAGCAGAAGAATGGAGCAAACAATATAATATCCCACAAAAAAATATTTACAACTATCAGACCTTCGACCAGATAGCCAATAATAAAGACATCGATATTGTATACATAGTCTTACCCAATTCCATGCACCACGAGTTTGTACTCCGTGCGGCAAAAGCAGGTAAGCATGTGATGTGCGAAAAGCCCATGTCAGTTTCAGTAAAACAGGCCGAAGAAATGATCAAGGCCTGTAAGGATGCCGGTGTGCAGTTAGGCATTGGTTACCGATTGCATTTCGAGCCTTTTACAAAAGAAGTCATGCGCCTCAGTCAACAAAAAGTGTTGGGTGATGTACGTTTTGTACAAACCAATTTCGGTTTCAGTATTGGCGATCCAACACAGTGGCGTTTGAAAAAAGATTTGGCAGGTGGTGGTCCGTTAATGGATGTGGGTATTTATTGTGTGCAGGCTTCCCGCTATGGAACCGGCGAAGAACCACTTTGGGTAACAGCGCAATTGGGTCCTATTACCGATAAAGAAAGGTTTACAACGGTAGAAGAATCCATTTCCTGGCAAATGCAGTTCCCCGGCAATGCTATGGTGAATGGTTTTAGTTCCTACAAATCAAATATTGAACAGTTATACGTTTCAGCAAATAATGGTTGGATACAATTAAGCCCCGCCTACAGCTATGGCCCGTTAAAAGGCCGTACCAGCCAGGGCGAAATGAACCAGCCGGTGGTACACCATCAAACCGTTATGCTGCAGGCTATCTGTAAAGAATTTATAGAAACCAATACTTTCCCTTCACATACATCAGGTGAAGAAGGGCTTCATGATATGCGCATACTGATGGGTATTTACGAAGCAGCCAGAACCGGCAAAAAAGTCAGCCTTATCTAAATCTCTGCGAAAACTCCCCATTCACCGCAGAGGCGCGGAGATGCAGCGGATTCCGCAGAGATTAATATTTCAATATAGAATACCCTTTTAACTGGTAAGTAGTCAAGGTAGTGATGGCAGACAATGCAGGTTTTACTTCAACTGCAAGAGATTCTTTGGGAATGTTTCTTTTATTGAGCGACTGTCCGCAGACGAATATTTTTACTCCCGCATCAGTCAGTTCTTTAAACAAGGGTATATTAGGATTATCACTGTTAAATTTTTTCCTGTATTCCTCATTATTCAATACAAATTGTGCAGCCGGCCCGTGTATCACCATCACCACATGTAATTTATTGGCCCTAACCCCACCCAATGCATGCAAGTTTACTACTGCCGCCACTTTATCAAAAAATTCATGCACCATCTCAGGCTTGGCATTGTCTGAACTAACTTCTACAATTATCTTATAATCCAGTTTTGTATCCGGGTTCTCAACTGAAAAAGGCACTTCTGTAACCGTACCGAATTTTTTAATAACAGGGTTTACTTTGTTTTGTGCATTTACACCGATGAAAAGAATAGTTGAGAATGCCGCTATTACAATTTTATTCATATAACTGATTTTATTTGACAAGATAGTTATTTTAAAAGTTAGAGCGCTTGCATTAGCAATCCTAGTTAAAAGAAAAAATCCCGACTCCCCAGTTTATTTACCAAACTTTTTCTTCAATAATTGTAAAGCATCATTCACGCTCATTTCAACAGGTTCATTTACCTTTTTTTCAAACCCGGGTTTCCTGGCTCCCGATTTCTGGGTTTTTTCACCAGCTTCTTCTGTCTGCTTGATAGATAAGGCTATCCTTTTTCTTACAATGTCCACTTCCATGATTTTTACATTTACTTTCTGTCCCAGTTTTAAAATTTCACCGGGATCGGAAATGTATTTGTGGGCGATCTCACTTACATGTACCAGGCCATCCTGTTTCACACCAATATCAATAAACGCCCCAAAACGGGTAAGGTTAGTTACAGATCCGGGAACGATCATTCCCACCTGTACATCTTCTATTTTATAAATATTGGCAAATTCAAATTGCTCCAGTTCGCTTCGCGGATCAAGTCCGGGCTTTTTCAGTTCATTCAATATGTCTTTGATCGTTAATTCTCCAAACTGTTCCGAAGCATATTTTTTTGAATCAACTTTTTTTAACAATTCTTCATTATTGATCATATTTTTTACATCCACCCCCAAATCAGCTGCCATTTGCTGCACCAAGGGATACGTTTCGGGGTGAACGGCGCTTGCATCTAAAGGATTAGCTCCATTTTTTATCCGCAGGAAACCCGCACATTGTTCGTATGCTTTTTCGCCAAGGCGCGGCACTTTAAGCAATTGCGAACGATTGGTAAACGCCCCTGTTTCATTCCTGTATTTCACAATATTATCTGCCAGTGTGCCGCCAATACCACTTACATAACTCAGTAAATGTTTACTGGCAGTATTCAGGTTAACGCCCACATTATTTACACAACTCACCACTGTTTGGTCAAGCCTTTCTTTTAAACGGAATGCATTCACATCATGCTGGTACTGTCCCACCCCGATACTTTTGGGATCAATTTTAACCAGCTCAGCTAATGGATCCATTAATCTTCGGCCAATACTCACCGAGCCACGCACGGTAACATCCTGATCAGGAAATTCTTCCCTCGCCGTTTCTGATGCTGAATAAACAGAAGCGCCATCTTCATTCACCAAAAAAACGGGCAATCCCAAACCAAGTTTTTTTATAAACTGTTCTGTTTCCCTGCCCGCAGTACCATCGCCAATAGCAAATGCTTCAATCCGGTATTCTTTCACCAGTGTTTTGATTTTGTTTTCACTATCCTGCATACGGTTTGCTTCATGCACATAGATCAGTTCGGTTTTTTTCAGTTCACCGCTCTCGTCAAGACAAACAATTTTACAACCGCTACGGTAACCGGGATCGATAGCCAGTATTCTTTTGCTTCCCAAAGGTGAACTCAATAATAACTGGCGCAGGTTTTCGGCAAATACATTAATAGCTTCCTCATCCGCTTTTTGTTTTAGGCCCGCCCTGAATTCACTTTCCAAACTGGGTTGCAGTAAACGGCGATAGGCATCTTTCACTGCTTTTTTTACATGTTCTGCAGATGGATGCATACTTTTTACAAATGCTTTTTCCAGCATGTCCAATGCATCCTCTTCCGACGGAGAAATAGATAATCGGAGGAAGCCTTCTAAAAATCCACGCAATACGGCCAATATTCTGTGAGAGGGAATTTTATGAACAGGTTCCGAAAAAACAAAATAGTCTTTGTATTTAATACCCACTGTTTCTTTATCTGCAAGCACTTTGCTTTGCAGGGTTGCCTTGTCTTCGAACAGTTTACGAAGGCGGGCACGGAGTGCCACATCTTCATTTACCATCTCCGAAATAATATCACGCGCGCCCTGTAAAGCTTCTTCAGCTATTTTTATTTTTTCGGTAATGTATTTCTCCACTTCACCTGTCAGTTCTTTTTCCTGTTCCAGCATAAGAACAGCTAATGGCTCCAGGCCGTTTTCACGGGCCGTTTGCGCTTTGGTTTTTCGTTTTGATTTGTAGGGCAGGTAAATATCTTCCAGTTCTACCAGTGTGGTGGCTTTATTAATTTTTTCCTGAATAGCTTCAGTCATTTTATCCTGTTCCGTAATAGACTTTTCAATAAACGCTTTTCGTTCAGTAAACTCTTTCAGAAATTTAGCTTCATCCTGTATCTGCAAAATCTGCACTTCATCCAATCCACCCGTCATATCCTTCCGGTAACGGGCAATGAACGGAATGGTAGCTCCTTCTTCAAATAATTGTAATACAGACGCAACCTGCCTGGAACTGATATTTATTTTAGATGCGATCAACGGGGCGAAATCCGACATGAAATTTTATAATTGGGTTGCGAATGTAGGGGGTGAAATTGAAAAGAAAAAATTGGAAGGATAAACACGGTTAATAAGAAGCGGCGAGCTGAGAATACACCGGGGTAATAACGCCTCAGGCAATCTTCACCACTTTTGCAGGATGCTTTTCTGTATAACTACGGATCATAGATTTAATCACTTCATTTTCCGGGTATTCGATGAGTTGTAGTTTGATATTTTCCAAAGTGGTAATATCCGTGTCCTGCAAAATTTGGCCCATCCCATAAAACCTGCCTTCTTCCACCAGCACACAACCATCTTTATCACGGATAAGAAAAGTTTCTTTCTGTGAGCTTATCCATGCAAGGGCAGTTTTTACTGCACCGTTATATGCTGCCACTTCCGGCAATTCCGTTGGGGCTGTATTATCCAGGAAACAGAGTACCGGGTGCAGTTCAAATTCTTTTACTAATTTCCATAAAAGACGGTGCGCATCTACCAATAAAGAAAAGGCAACAACCGGTGTGGAATATTTTCTTTTCTTATCAATGGCCAGACGCAGATAGCCTTTACTGTCTTCAAATAAATAAATACCCCACAATTGCTCATATCGTTTCTGGCTTTTATTGTAGATGGGCCATAAACGTTTGATTTCTACACTTTCGAAAAGGCAGGCAATAAACTCAGTAGGACAAACCGAATGCGATACCGTATGGATATTCCTTAAAAAATCCTGCCGCTTTTTAGAAGTATCCAGACCGGTAAAATGGCTAACTACCCTTTTCTTCAGGTTCTTTGCCTTACCCACATAGATTACTTTACCTTTTATATCATGGAAATAATATACCCCAGGCTGATCGGGCAGTTCTTTTACCTGTTGTTCGGCAAGGTTGGGCGGCAATAGCTGGTTTTTGTTCTCTTTTTTCAGCATTTCAGTTATCAGCAGCTGTCCATTGTTTTGCAAAACCAGGTCGAGCACCTGTGAGGTAGCCAGGGCATCGCCATAGGCCCGATGGCGGTTTTCGATTACAATACCTAGTTCCCTGCACAAACTACCTAACCCATATTTTCTAAACCCGGGAAACACTTTCCGGCTTAGGCGGATGGTACAAAGTTTAGGGGTTTGCAGGGTAAAACCGGCGTTTTGCAGGTGGTGTTTTACAAAAGAAAAATCAAAATTCACATTATGGGCAACAAATACCCTGTCTTTCAGCAAATTGTAGATATAGGGGGCTACTTCTTCAAAAGAGGGAGCTACGGCTACCATGGCATCCGAAATCCCCGTCATATTGGCGATAAATGGCGGAATAGGCTGGTGCGGGTTCACCAGGGTTGAATAGTTACCTTCTACCTCAGTACCATTATGCAATACAATGGCAATCTCGGTGATACCGTGTTGTTGTGGAAAGCCTCCCGTAGTTTCAATATCAACAATAGCGTACTGCATGTGCATAAATTAGCCTTGCAAATTCGGTAATTTAAGCGTAGTTTTCGATTAATAATTATCTTTTTATCCTCTATCCTTCTGAGTGGCATTCATTTATAGCCAGTCCTTATTCTAAGTAGGGCATTGTCTTGGTTTCCCAAATTGCGTCATCTGTTAAAACAACTGAGATGGAAAAGTCAAACCATCGTTCAGAAGTAAACGAGAAAAAAATCCTTACCGTTGCAGGTATCGTGATTTTTATCGTCGTGGTTCTTATCGCTTACTTTGAATGGACAGGAAGAAGGATTTATTAATTCTTCCCGGCAAATCTGCTTCAACCTGCTTGCCTTATATAAAGAGGGGTACATTATTTTGCCCAAGCCTTCCGCATAAAAACTACAGCCCACTTGTAATAAAAAGCCCGCCATGTATACTAACTAAAAAATTATCGGCAAATTGTAACTTTTAATATAAACAAACGTCAGCTATAATTAACAATAATTAACCCAGGAGTAATACCGGGCAGATTAATTTTGATACCCAACAACTAATATGAAATACTTACTTACCATTTTACTAATCGCTTTTCTTTATGGCTGCAGCAATCCTGCCAGTCATACTGCAGAAAGTATTGGCAAAAGAGTAAAAGATTGCTGCACGTCATTAAGTATATCCAAATGTCCGGCTACCATTACCCCAAAGCTTACAGAAGAAACCGAACCCATCTCAGTGTTTTCAATTTCTGTGTTTGAAAGAACGTAGCAAATACTTACCTGGTAACACAGTTCCACCATTTTTTTCCAAAATACCTCACCCATGGCTAAGCATCTGCTTTTCCTTACTTTTGCGTTCCTTTATGCTGAACGCCAAAAGCTTGGCAGGTAAAAGGAATAAAACAGTCAGCTTCGTTTTGAACTTTACGCAAAAGCGTTTAGCCTTCGGCGTTAAGCATTAAGCATAAGACAATGGAACTGAGCAAAAATTATATCCCTAATGAAGTGGAAGCCAGGTGGTACGAACACTGGCTGAGCAAAAATTATTTCAGCAGTACACCCGATGAGCGGGAAGCGTATACCGTTGTAATTCCACCCCCCAATGTAACCGGCGTATTGCACATGGGGCACTGTTTAAACAATACCATCCAGGATATTCTTGTACGTCGAGCCAGAACGCAGGGAAAAAATGCATGTTGGGTACCGGGAACCGATCATGCATCCATTGCTACCGAAGCCAAGGTAGTGGCCATGTTGCGCGAAAGAGGTATTACCAAATCATCGCTTAGCCGTGATGAGTTTTTGCAGTATGCCTGGGAATGGAAAGAAAAATATGGCGGGATCATCCTCCAGCAATTAAAAAAGATCGGCTGCAGCCTCGACTGGAACAGGACATCCTTTACCATGGATGATGAATATTATCGAACTGTAATAAAAGTATTCATAGACCTATACAAAAAAGGCCATATCTACCGCGGCAAACGCATGATAAACTGGGATGTGCGTGCAAAGACGGCGTTGAGTGATGAGGAAGTGATTTATAAAGAAGTACAGAGTAAGTTATATTATTTACGCTACCAGATAGCAGATGAAACTGGCAACCCGCTCCCCTTCGCAGCTACAGGCGATGGAGGCATCACCATCGCTACTGTACGCCCCGAAACCATTTTGGGCGATTCGGCCATTTGTGTAAACCCGAATGATGCGCGTTACAAACACCTGCATGGCAAGTTTGCTTTTGTTCCCCTGATCAACCGAAAAATACCGATTATACCTGATGAATATGTGACCATGGATTTTGGCACAGGTGCGTTAAAAGTTACCCCTGCGCATGATATGAATGATTACCAGCTGGGACAGAAATACAACCTTGAAATCATTGATACCATGAATGATGATGGCACGATGAGTGAGGCGGCGCAACTGTTTATTGGGGAAGACCGATTTGCGGTACGAAAAAAAATCATCCCGCAACTGGAAGCAGCAGGGCATTTGGTTAAAATGGAAGAATATACCAACCAGATAGGTTTTAGTGAAAGAACGGATGCGGTAGTAGAGCCCCGTTTAAGTTTGCAATGGTGGGTGAGCATGAAAAATATGGCAGCACCTGCTTTGAACGCAGTGATGAATGAAGAGATTAATTTTCACCCTGCCAAGTTCAAAAACCTTTACAGGCACTGGATGGAGAATATCAAAGACTGGTGCATAAGCCGCCAGTTGTGGTGGGGGCATAGGATTCCCGCTTATTACACGCCCGACGGGGAATTTGTAGTTGCCGCTTCAATAGAAGAAGCTTTTGAAAAATTCAAAATTCAAAATTCAAAATTCAAAATAGAAGAGATCAGGCAGGATGATGATTGCCTCGATACCTGGTTCTCCAGCTGGCTCTGGCCGTTTGAGGTTTTTAAAGGATTATCACATCCGGGTAATGCGGAAGTAAAATATTATTATCCAACCAACACATTGGTAACAGCACCTGAGATTATTTTCTTCTGGGTAGCCCGGATGATTATGGCAGGTTATAAATACATGGATGAAAAACCATTTAATGATGTGTATTTTACAGGCATCGTTCGCGATAAGCAGGGAAGGAAAATGAGTAAAAGCCTGGGCAATTCGCCCGACTTGCTGGCATTGATTGATCAATACGGTGCAGATGCGGTTCGTTTTGGTATCATGATTGCCTCACCTGCCGGCAATGATATTTTATTTGATGAATCGGCTTTGGAACAGGGCCGCAACTTCAATAATAAATTGTGGAATGCCCTGAAGCTGATAAAAATGTGGGAAGGCCGTCAATCATTCAACATAGATGCTGAATCAGCTAACGGAACCCACCACTCACCACTCACCACTCACCATTTCGCATTAACCTGGTTCGAAAACCGCCTCAACCAGGTAAAGGCCGAAGTAAATGAAATGATGGTACAGTTTCGTTTAAGCGAAGCATTAAAAACTATTTATTCGCTTGTATGGGATGATTTTTGCAGTTGGTATTTAGAATGGATCAAACCCGGATTTGAGCAACCGATTGAAAAAGGCGTGTATGAAAAGACCCTGGTTTATTTTGAAGAGTTGATGCAATTGCTACATCCGTTCATACCATTTATTACAGAAGAAATCTATCATTTATTGCAGGAGAAAAAAGATGATCTGTGCGTAAAACAGGTGGCTCCGTTGCAGGCATTCGATAAATCGATACTGCAGGCGGGGGAATTATTAAAACGGGTGATCTCAGCCCTGCGCGACGCCCGTAACAAGAACCAGGTAAAGCCAAAAGATACCATCAAGTTGCATATTCAAACGGCTGATGTAGCAGATTATCAAACAATTGAGAATATCCTGCGCAAACAAGTAAACGCAGAACTGATCACTTATGCAGGCGGCACGGTTGCCAATACCATCGTTGTGGCAGTAGAAAAAGATAAATTCTTTATTCAAACAGAACAGCAATTAGACGCAGCCACTTTACAAGCAGAATTGCTGAAAGACCTTGATCACCAGAAAAAATTCCTGGAAAGCGTATTAAAAAAACTCGGTAACGAACGGTTTGTACAAAATGCCAGTCCCGAAGTAGTGGGCCTGGAACGAAAAAAACAGGCAGATGCAGAAGCCCGTATTAAAACCATTGAAGAAAGCCTGCAAAACCTTTAGAAATATATTAATAATGCGAATTGAGGGCTGAGAATCATTATTATTTTTTCTGGTATAGATGCCAAAAATAGTTGGTAATTAGTCACTTCTAACTTATCTCCCCCATCCCCATTTCAAAAATACCGGTAATGCTTTTGCCCAGGTGGATACATCGTGTGTACCGTCTTCCACTTCTACGTATTTTATATGTTCATCCGTGTAGCCTTTGGCTTTGAGTTCTACAATCAGGTCCAATGCATCATCAATGGAATCTATCACACCGTTTTTATTCCTGTCGGCTGTTTCATCCTGTGTGCCACACTCAATAAAAAACTGCAACCAGGGATGAAAACTTCCTTTTCGTATTTGTAAGTGCATTAACCTGTCCTGCTCATCATCATATCCATCCTCGTATCCTTTTCTTCTCCACCAGAGTGAGGCACTGAACAATCCTATTTTACTAAATTCGCTGCCATGATTCCAGGCAATATCCAATGCACCTAATGCCCCTAAAGAAAAACCTGCGAACGATTTATCCTTGAAAGAAGGCGTATTATATGTTTTACGAATAAACGGAAGTAACTCATCAAATAAAAATTTTGTATACAAGCCGGCTTTCGCTCCTCTCCCCCTGTAATCTGCAGAATAAGCCGTTCCATATTCCATTTTCCTGTCCGGCCCGCAATGTATGCCAATACATACCAATGGCTGGATAGCAGCTTTTGTAATTAGCTCATCCAATATCTCATCAAAAGGCATTTTGATAAGGTCCTGCCCGTCATTGATCAGCAATAAACTAATAGGTTCCGGGCCGGGAACACCAGTGGGCAGGTATACATCAATAACCACCTCTCTCTCTAAGTACTCTGAAAGTATTGTGTGTTGTTCTACGATAATTGAAAAAAAGGAAATACTTCTGGATTCGCCCATATCACCAAAAATAATATAATGGTAACAATTATCAGGTGATAAATCTCCACAGGTTAGCGTTGGCTGAGATTCGAGATTGGGAAAATACAAAATGAACGTATAAATATTTATTTAAGGGCAGTCTTCATTATTTCAAATGAGTTTCCTTAAATTGAAGATGAAAACCCAACAGGCGCAGATACTTTAATACCTCAAATGATTTTTTATGAAAAAGATTGGCATCTTATTCGGACAGGAAAGAAGTTTTCCGATGGCTTTTGTTGAGAGAATCAACAGCAAAAATATACCCGGCATCATGGCAGAGCCGGTTCGTATTGATAAGGTAATGCAGGGCGAGCCCAGCGGCTATTCCGTTATTATTGACAGGATCAGCCAGGATATACCTTTTTACCGGGCATTTTTAAAAAATGCCGCACTATGCGGTACGGCTGTCATCAACAACCCTTTTTGGTGGAGTGCCGATGAGAAGTTCTTCAATAATTGTTTGGCAACTAAAATTGATGTACCTGTTCCCAAAACTGTGATACTTCCTTCGCGCGACCTTCCGCCGGATACATCAGATCAGTCATTCAGCAACCTTGCTTACCCTTTGGATTGGGATAGTATTTTTAAATACGTTGGTTTCCCTGCTTACATGAAACCTTTTGCAGGTGGCGGCTGGAAGAATGTTTACAAACTGACAGATATGGACGACTTCTTTGAAAAGCACAGCGAAACCAATCAATTGGTTATGCTGCTGCAGGAAGAAATTGTATTTGAAGAATATTACCGTTGTTATTGCATCGGTGGGAAACATGTACGTATCATGTCATACGAACCACGCAATCCGCACCATTTGCGTTATGTAGCAGATTTTAAACCATCAGCAGAAAGGTTAAAACAAATGGAAGCTATTGTACTGCGCATTAATAAGTATCTGGGATATGATTTTAATACAGTTGAACTGGCACTGCGTGATGGAGTGCCCTATGCCATCGACTTCTGCAACCCCGCACCGGATGCGGATATTAAAAGTGTAGGGCAGGAAAATTTTGACTGGGTAGTAGAAACTTCTGCAAACTATGCCATTGAAAAAGCGCAATCGCTTAAAGAAGGTGGAGATAACCTTACCTGGGGCGAATATGTGAAAAGAGGAAGTACTGGCAAAAAATTATATTGAGTAATATGGTTGTTGGTCAGGCGACCAACAACGCCACAACCAGTAACAACAAGAATTATGCAACAAACAAAAACAATCGTCACAGCAGACACCGGATTTTAGTTGGATACCTCATCATTCAATATTCCTTGTTCAATATTCGATATTCAAACGGGCCTCACAAGCTAATTTACTAACATGAGCTATAAACATTTTACACTCGGGGTTGAAGAAGAGTACATGGTAATAGACCCCACCACCCGTGAACTAAAAAGTCATGAACAAAGAATTGTTCATGAAGGGCAGAAAATATTGAAGGATAAAGTAAAGGCCGAAATGCACCAGGCTGTAGTGGAAGTGGGTACCGATATCTGCAAGGATATTGACGAAGCATTTCTTGATGTGGCTTCCTTACGCGGGAATATTGCACAAATTGCCGGCGACCTTGGCTTATGGATAGGTGCTTCGGGCACACACCCTTTTAGTCATTGGGAAACGCAGCTCATTACCGATCATGTTCGCTATAACCAGATTGTAATGGAATTACAGGAAGCTGCACGAAGTAACCTGATCTTTGGCCTGCATGTACATGTTGGTATGGAAGACCGTAAAATGGCTATTCATATTGCCAATACCGCACGTTACTTCCTGCCGCACGTGTATGCCCTCAGTACCAACTCACCTTTCTGGGAGGGCAGGGAAACGGGGTATAAATCATTCCGCACTAAAGTGTTCGATAAATTTCCCCGTACCGGCATACCCGATTATTTTGAGAATATAGAAGCGTATGAGAACTATGTGAACCTGTTGATCAAGACCAACTGTATTGATAATGCTAAAAAGATCTGGTGGGACCTGCGCGTTCACCCCTTCTTTAATACCGTAGAGTTTCGTATTTGTGATGTACCTATGACCATTAACGAAACCATTACCATTGCCGCGCTTTTCCAGGCCATCTGCGCCAAGATTTATAAACTCAGGGGCCAGAACCTGAATTTTATGATCTACCAGCGTTCACTGATTAACGAAAACAAGTGGCGGGCGGGCCGATACGGGATTGATGGCACTTTGATAGATTTTGGTAAAGAAACCGAAGTAAATACACGTTCTCTGATATATGAACTGCTTGATTTTGTAGACGATGTAGTTGATGAACTGGGCAGCCGCCATATTATTAGCTACGTATCAAAAATATTTGAACAGGGCACCGGTGCCGACAGGCAATTAGCCGTATTTAAGGAAACCGGCAGCCTGATAAGCGTAGTAGATTATATACATGACCAGTTTTTGGTGGTTTAACCCCGGTCGGGACGCTACAGCGACCTGACCGTTAACCTGCCAACGCGCTGAATAAACCAAGAAGAAAGAATCCCGAATGACAGGGTGAAACCCCGTTTAACATTCAAAATTGATCGCTTTATATTTAATACTCAATGAAAATGCCCTTTTGCAGGGTACCAATCTCCTGTTCTACCGTATTTTCTGTACCTTAAATTGTTAAAAATATTCCATAAACCGGGCAACGAAGTATATTGCCTGCGTATCTATTAATAGTCATAACCAACCTAAAACTACCGAGTGACAGAAGAATACGACCTTATTCATGGGTGCATAAGGCAGGATGCCCGTTGCCAGCGCATGCTATTTGACCGGTATGCCGGGAAGATGATGAGCGTTTGCCTGAGGTATGCCAATGACAATATGGAAGCTGAGGATATGATACAGGATGCTTTTATTAAAGTATTCCAATACATAGGCCAGTTTAAGTTTGAAGGAGCTTTTGAGGGGTGGATCAGGCGGATTGTGGTGAATACGGCTATCCGTCACCTGGAAAAAAAGAAACTGCATTTTAAGGACATTGACGACAATAGCCAGAATGCCCCTTCAATCGACGCACAGGCTTATTCGCATTTGGGGGAAGATGACCTGATGAAACTGATTAACCAGTTGCCTGATGGTTACCGTTTGGTTTTTAACCTGAATGCGATTGAAGGATATAGCCACGAAGAAATAGCTGTTATGTTAAATATACAACCCGGCACCAGTCGAAGCCAATTAGTAAAGGCGCGGAAGATGCTTCAATATCAAATCTTACAATTGCAAAAAATTGCTGTATAGAATGAGCGATAATCAATTTGATAACTTCATCAATGGTAAACTTAAGGACCACTCGGCCCCCGTGCCGTCTGGTCTTTGGGACAAGGTGAAGGATACGCAACTTGATCATTTTATTGGTGATAAACTGAAAAACTATATTGCACCCGTACCTACTGATCTTTGGGACAAGGTTACGGATATACAATTCGATAATTTTATTGGCGATACATTAAATGCACATGTTGCCCCCGTACCGGGTAACCTTTGGGAAAGGATTACCGACGGCCAGTTTGATAATTTTGTTGCCGGTAAACTAACAGATCATACCGCTCTCGTACCTGCCGGTCTTTGGGAAAAAGTTCGCCCTAAAGATGATAACGACCGCAAAGGTTTTATATTTTTCAGGAATCCTGCTGCAGCGCTTGTTTTACTTGCCTTATTGTTAGGTGGATCGCTTGGTGGTTATTTATATTTCCATTCGCAAAAAAATACGGGTGCGGCCGGGGTAAATATCAATACGAATCCAGCCATTAACGCAATAACTCCCGATACTAAAGAAAAAATACAGGAACACGCTGCCATACCCGGCAACACAAATGCTTCAGCCATTACTCCCGCTACACCGGCTGATCCATCATACAATGAACAAAAAAATAATTCACAGGCTAACCAGAGTGATAATAATCAGCCGGCAAATGCGGGTTCGCAACCAACTACCCATTCAGCTTTCGATGAGTTTAGCAGACATGAGGGATTGTCTAATCATTTACCGCCAGTCAATCAATTATCTACTACCGGCAATAACCAAAAAACTTCTTCCATCAATCCTTCAACAGGGTTTAATTTAAGGCCAAATAGTTCAACTACGGTTAATGGTGGTATCCCGGTTTATAAAGACGGAATCGTGAATAGTAACAACTTTGCCATTAACAATGCAACTGATACAGATGATAACAGTATAGAATTGATACCCCCTTATCAAAGTAATTTGCTTACAGCGGTTACCATACCTACCAACACCGCCCGTTTTAATGGTTTGCAGCGTTTATTGGATAAACAATTGGGCACAACCAGGCATACCAGCGAATTCAGGAATGTAATCATCTGCCCATCCGACAATAAAAACCGGAATACAGACTGGTTCCTTGAGGCCTATGTATCGCCTGACCTTGCTTTTAAATCGGTAACAAATAATACGGCTTCGCAACAATACCTATTAAGAAAAGACAGCAGCGAAAGTTCGCAGATAGGCTACTCAGCCGGTTTGAGACTGGTAAAACCGATAACAGATAATATCATATTGAAAACAGGTGTTCAATACACCCAGATGAACCAAAAATATGTTTACCGCACAGAGAATGAAATAAAGACCATTACTGTTGTTTCGGTAAGAACCATCATACGTGCACCAGGTGATACAGTTATTGTAAGGGATACCAGCATACTGCAACAGATAGGCTTCCGTAACAATACAGTGGTTAACCGCTTCCGCAGTTTTGATATACCGGTAACAGTGGGCTACCAGTTTGGTAATGAAGACCTGAAAATTGGTATCAATGCCGGGGTGGTATTCAATATATCTTCCTGGTACCAGGGGGTGATCTTAGACAGTTCACTGGCTACGGTTCCGTTGGTTAAGGGCAGCAACAGTATGGTATATAAAAATAATATAGGAATAGGCTTATATGGAGGCATCAGTATTATTAAACGTTTGAGTGATGATTTACACATTTTTGCTGAGCCTTATTTCAGATACAACCTGTCGAGTATGACAACGCCGCAGGCCGCTTATAATCAGAAGTTCAGTCTGGGAGGACTATCAATTGGGCTAAGGTTTAACTTAAACAGGAAATAAACAGGCAACGTTGGATGCTTTACCGGTATCTAACAGAGAGAAATACATTGAATTTAGTTATGAAGAAAATAATTTTTATCATCGGTGGTTTATCTGCATTGTTCTTTGCTGGCTGCAAAAAAGAACTGTCTGATAATTTCGCGACCTATACCGGTCACCCGTTGAATGATACCGTATGGGTGAGGAATGTACCGGGTACTGCATCTGTTCATGATTTATTTAATGACCTTACTCCCGGTTTCATTGTTGATTCATTTAATGTGAGCACCGGAAGTACCTTACGTTTTGGCGATAGTCTTGAAATTACTTTCAATCCGGGATCCTGCATCGGGCCCGGCACATCGGGTGTACCTGCCGGTAATGCGCGGGTAGAAATTTTACCACTGAAAAGGAAGGGTGATTTTATTAAAATGTTCCGGCCTACTACCAATAACCAGAATTTACTGGAAACAGGTGGTGGTTTTTTTATCAGGGTAAGCAAGGATGATAAAGAATTGACATTAGTTAACGGTGCCACTGTAAAAATTAAGTTCAATGATGTTGATACGCCTAAACTGAATATGCAGGTCTTCTACGGAAAAGAAGGTAACCCTGTACCGCCGAAAGGCATAGACACTTCTTTTTTATGGATACGCGACTTTGATACTACAGCTATCCCTACCTGGTCGAAACCAAGCAATAACCCGTTGGTGCCTTCTTATATGGGATATGAACTGACCTCGAAAAATTTACGGTGGGTAGCTGCAGAACGTTACATAGACAGTACGCTACCTAAGACAAAAATTACAGCTATTCTGTCGCCTAATTTTACCAATAAGAATACTGCCGTATTTGCCGTATTCGCCAATCAAAAAACAGTAGTTAATTTACGGGGGGATTATCCTTCGCGTTCATTCAACACGATAAATATTCCACTAAAAACCGCGGTTAAATTAGTTTCAATCTCCAAGATAGGCGGCGACTTTTATTTAGGTGTGAAAGATATAAGCAGTGTAGCAACCGTTACCAGTTACACGATTGTGCCGTCGGAGAAAAGCCTGAAGGATATTATTGCCTTTCTAAACGCTTTATAAAATAAGTTTTTAGTTGAAAATTATACCGGTAGGTATAGGATAAGGATTGCTTATGCAGTCCTTATTTTTTGAAATCAAACAGCGTAGCGGTAAAGATAGCCCGCTCTCGTTTCTTAAAAATCACATCCCAATCGCCTTTGTAGCGTAGTATTTTAGGTACGGTTAGCCCTTCAAATTTGGTCATCTCTACTTCCATGCTCACATCAAAATCATATACGCCTGCTTTGTAACTCAGCGAATAATTACGTGCCTGCACTTCAAGGGTTTTCATATCGAACCAGGTAACCATTTGGTCCACTACGATCCGGTCGTTCTTGGTAGCTTCTTCTTTCGGTGTGATGGAAAATACATAACTCAGTGTACCATGAAATTCCTGGATGTCTAATTTGTAGTCGTATAATTTATGGGCACTTTCATCATACAGGTCAAGCTTGGCACCAATGAACGGTATACCGGGGATTTTTTTCCCGGGATTAAAGAACAGCATCTTTAACTGCTCCTTGTGTTTGTCCATTCCTTTTTTATCGCTGGTTAGCAGGTTGCGTCCTTTTACAATATTATTCTCGCCGCAAATTTTACCTTTTGTAAAAAAAAGGCCTGCATACAATTCGGGGGTCATGTAATTGTAATTCTTTTTCGTATCATAAAAATCCCCTGTAATGGTTTCTTCCAATATGTCCATTGTGCGGCAACCATCGCTGTGGTTCTGTCGTGTTTTGCTGAATAAGGAGGCTTTTACGCCACCTTTCTTATCAAGCATTTTAATATCATTATATGAGCTGAACCCCAATATATGAAGTGTTCGGAAAGCTTTGTAAAAAGTAGTGTCTTCTTTTATCTGGTTAAGCAATGTTTTATAATCAAAATTATTACGGACAACCACTTCTGTTAAGGTAAACCGGTGCTCATCAATAATAACAGCTGTATCCTGGGAAAATACGTGAACAGAAATAAACAGGAGAACTACCAGGCAGTATTTCATCATTTAGGGAATATCATTTTATAATCTACTTTTACTTTGCCCTTGCTGATTTCTGTAAGTTTACCTTTCAATAATTTTTTACGCAGGGGTTTCAGGTAATCAATAAAAAGTTTGCCTTCAATATGATCGTATTCGTGAAGGATCACCCTGGCAGTAATGCCATTGAAGGTGTCTGTATGCGGTTGAAAATTTTCATCCATATAGTTAATGGTTACCGCTTCGGAACGTAAAATATCTTCCCGGATTTTGGGAATACTTAAACAACCTTCATTATAGGCCCACTCTTCGCCTTCCAATGATTTTATGTGTGCATTGATGAATACTTTTTTCACCCCCGGGCTATCAGGGTAAATGCCTTTTTCATCTTCTTCCAGGTTTTCAAAAATCTGCATGCTATCCATTACAAATAAACGGATGTCCTTGTTAATCTGGGGTGCTGCCAGTCCAACCCCACTGCTGGCATACATGGTTTCCCACATATCCTCAATCAAAATGGGCAGGCCGGGATAATCTGGCGTGATATCCTGGCTAACTTTTCGTAAAACGGGTGCCCCATAGGCTACAATAGGAAATATCATTGATGCAAAGCGATTTTAATGAAACGCTGCAAAAATACCGGAAAAGGAGCAACTGGCACAAATGCGCTTCAATTAATAGATTGCAAATATTCCTGCAGCATAATGGTAGCGGCTATCTGGTCTATATTGCCTTTTATCCGCCTGTCTTTTTTCTTCATCCCCATTTCAACCATTGCACGGGAGGCCATTTTAGAGGTAAAGCGTTCATCGACTGTTTGTATGGGGATGGCAGGAAATTCTTTTTTTAATCTGATAATTGCCGCTTTCACAAGTGGCGTAGCATGGGTAGCTGTATCATCTAAATTTAACGGCTCCCCTATCAATATCAATTCAACAGGTTCCTGCTGGAAATATTTTTTTAAGAATGGGATCAGTTCTTTAGACTCAATAGTCGTTAATGCAGTGGCAATAATCTTTAACGGATCTGTAATGGCAAGGCCGGTTCTTTTTCCGCCATAATCGATACATAATATTCTTGCCATACGTACGAAGTTAGATTTATGAATTTTATTTTAGAAAGAGATCAGCAATCACCAATACGCCAAACACTACGCTGGCAATACCGTTGGCTGTCATGAATGCAATGTTTACTTTACTCAAGTCATTGGGTTTTACGATGGAATGTTGGTAAACCAGCATCCCCGCAAATACAGTTACACCTATCCAATATAACCCATGAAACCCACCATACATACCTGCAGCAATCACACAGACTGCACTTACTATATGAAGTAGTTCAGAAACACGCAATGCTTTTGACTTACCTAAAACGGAGGGAATGGAATACAATTTCTGTGATTGATCAAATTCAATATCCTGTAATGCGTAAATAATATCGAACCCACTTACCCAGAAGATGACCGCTAAAGAAAAAAGTATGGGCAACCCGTCGAACCTGCCGGTAACTGCAAGATATGCACCTATAGGTGCCAGTGATAAACCCAGGCCCAATACCAAATGACATAACACCGTAAACCTTTTGGTATAGCTATAAAAAAGAATAACAAATAAAGCTACCGGTGAAAGATAGAAACAAATGGAATTGATAAAGTAAGTAGTGGCAATAAATAACCCACAGTTCAATAACACAAATCGTAATGCATTATTGGCAGCAATAATTCCGGCTGGTATTTCCCGTATGGCGGTGCGGGCATTTTTCGAATCAAAATTTCTATCCAGGTAACGGTTGAAGGCCATAGCTGCACTTCGCGCAGTGACCATGCAAATCAATACCCATACCAACTTCATGACAAAATCATCATTGGTCAGACCAATCGGTTTGCCAAATAAATATCCTCTACCGA
Source organism: Bacteroidota bacterium (assembly GCA_043747705.1). Lineage (GTDB taxonomy): Bacteria > Bacteroidota > Bacteroidia > Chitinophagales > Chitinophagaceae > Sediminibacterium. The sequence goes on along the minus strand of JAYTOS010000248.1, from coordinate 2,590 downwards.
TCACTGTGTACCACCCAGGAACATTGCTTGAGGCAGTGCTAAACAATCCTAAAAAAAAACCAATCATCGCAAAAGGCAATGCGAAAATGGTATGAGAGAATTTTACGAGACTTAGATATTTTTTTACTGTTAACATTTGCAGATTTTGGAATTTTGAATTTGATTCTGTCACCTTAATCCTTATCACCTTTAAATCCTGGTTCAGACAATTTCCATAACACAATCCCGGCAGCCACAGAAATATTCAATGAATGTTTCATGCCCCATTGCGGTATTTCGATGCAGCCATCGCATAGTTTTAATACCTCTGTATCCACACCTTCCACTTCATTTCCAAATACAATGGCAATTTTTGCATCGGGCAGAATAAATCTTTCTAAAGAAATACTGCCTTCTGCCTGTTCTATAGCGAATAGCTTGTACCCTCTTTCTTTAAGGGCCTTTACTGCTTCTACAGTGCTGGGGAAATAGAGCCAGTCTACCGTTTCTGTGGCACCAAGGGCTGTTTTATGAATATCCCGATGAGGCGGTTGGGGAGTATACCCGCATAAACAGATACCCTCTGCCAGAAAAGCATCAGCCGTTCTGAATACGCTGCCAACATTGTGCATGCTGCGGATATTATCCATCACCACCATAACCGGGTTTTTCGGGGCCTGTTTAAATTCATTAACTGACATACGTCCCAGCTCATCCATGCTCAGTTTTCGCATGGCGCAAAGGTAAACTCAACCATTCAAATAAACGATACCGCCAAGTGCCCCGAATTTATTACTTTGTTTATCCCTTAAACCAACAACAACACGATGAGAAAAATTACCCCTTTAACGGTCCTGTTGGCCGTTGCCCTCCCTTTCGCGGGAAAGGCGCAAGTTGAAAAAATTGACCTTGATATGATGCAAAAGATCCGTAAAGAAGGCCTGGAAAATTCCAAAGTTATGGAGATCGCGTTTAACCTGACCGACAAAAGCGGGAACAGGCTAACGGCCTCTCCCGGCTTCATGCGGGCAGCTAGTTATGCCAAAGAAACACTGGCCGGATGGGGCCTGAAAAACGCTGCCATAGACCCATGGGGAGAATTTGGTAAAGGCTGGGAACTGAAAAAAAGTTATGTAGCCATTACCGCACCCTATTATAAATCACTTTCGGCTTATCCTAAAGCTTGGACAGGTGGTACCAAGGGGCTGAGAAGTGCTGATGTGATCGTAATCAGTGCTACAGACACCGTGGCCCTGGAAGCTTACCGTGGGCAGTTAAAAGGCAAAGTAATCGTATTGGATCAATTGGTTACTTATAAACCCAGCTTTAAGGCCGATGCAAGTCGTTATGCCGATTCAACACTGGCAAGCATGGCAAATGCCAAACCACCTGCACCAAGACCACAAATCAATCCTGCCGATACAGCTGCCCTGAGAAGGCAACGTGAACAATTTGCATTTCGTGGCGGCGGCGCACAAAGATTTATTACCCTATTGAAAGAGATGGCTAAAAGTGAAGGTGCTATTGCCCTGTTTAGCAGCGGTAGTGTTCGCAGTCACGACGGAACCATTTTTGCCCAGGGAGGGGGTGCTTACAAGGGAACCGATCCTGAAAATTTCCTTGATATCGTGTTAGGCATTGAAGACTTTAATACCATACTGCGTTTGGCCAAAGCGGGCGTGCCTGTTAAAATGGATGTGGATGTAAAAACAAAATTCCAGACCAAAGACCTGCAGGGGTATAATGTAATTGCGGAGATCCCCGGTACTGATCCCATATTGAAAGATGAAGTGGTTATGATTGGTGCCCACCTGGATTCATGGCAAACCGGTACCGGTGCTACGGATAATGCATCTGGTTCTTCTGTGATGATAGAAGCCATACGTATTTTAAAAACATTAGGCATCCAACCCAAACGAACCATCCGGATCGGATTATGGAGCGGCGAAGAAGAAGGTTTATTGGGATCAAGGGGATATGTAAAGAAAACCTTTGCCGACCCTGCTACCATGCAGGTATTACCTGCCCATGAAAAATTCTCTTCGTATTTTAATATTGATAACGGAACAGGTAAAATCCGTGGTATTTATTTGCAGGGTAATGAAGCCTGCAAAGATATTTTTACACAATGGCTCGCACCATTCAAAGATCTGGGAGCCAGTACGGTAACAGTTAGCAATACAGGCGGAACCGACCACCAGTCTTTTGATGGGGTAGGTTTACCCGGCTTCCAGTTTATACAGGATCCTATTGAATACGATATCCGTAATCACCATAGTAATATGGATGTATACGACCATTTATTGGAAGACGACCTGAAACAGATTGCCACCATCGTTGCGGCATTCGTTTATGATGCTGCCCAACGTGATACCAAACTACCACGCAAGGAGATGCCTAAACCAAGGCCTGCGGGTGGATTTTAATTGTTTTGAGGTTTGGGGTTTGGGGTTAGTTTTAAAAAAAAACAACCAAAATAACTCCAAACCTTAACCCCAAATCACAAACCTTGTTTTTCTTTTCCACATTTAGCAGCTACACAAAGGGCATCATTATATTTGTTGCCCATGTCAAAATCAAATGCCGATACTCCTTTAATGCAGCAGCACAG
>JAYTOS010000247.1:0-6419 GCA_043747705.1 Bacteroidota bacterium | reverse complement strand
AAGATGCCCTAAGCAGCATCGCAAATGTATGTAACTTCACATTATCTAACCATTCAATCCTGCGGTCATGAAAAACACTTTACTCCTCTCTGTACTCAGCATTGGTCTTTTATCGGGTTGTTCAACCGCATTCAAATCAGGACAGACTCCTGATGATGTGTATTATTCACCCGGCCGTGCTCGCGAGGAAACTACCCAGAAGGAAGAACAGACCCAGAAAAAGCAAAAAGAAGAATACGAACAATACGTTAGCAGCCAGGATGATCGTTACCTCCACATGAAAGTAGCTAACCGGAGTCGCTGGAGTTCTTTGGATAATTATGATTACTGGAATGATAGCCGTTACGATTTCTGCACTTGTTATTGTAATACCGGGTGGAACAGTTATAACGCATGGAACCCCTATTGGAACCTTGGTTTAAGGCCGGGTTATAATAATAACTGGGGATGGAACAGCCCTATCTATACAGTGGTAAAATATACCAGTCCGGTATATGCTAATAACGGTTATACTTCCGGAAGTAATATTTCTGCTTATAAAAACAAAAGCTACAATAACAGTAACCTTGGCTACAAAGATCCAAAGACAGGAAATTTTGTACCCAACGGCAACAATAATAATAGTTTTGGTAATTTATTAAAAAGGGTGTTCACAGGTACTTCAACAGATAATACAAACAGTTTCGACAGGCCAGCCCGTACATTCAATAACAATAATTCTACTACCACACCTGCTACCAGCAGCAGTGCCGGTGGTACCAGTGGCGGATTTAACAGTACCGGCACGAGTACCAGCACCGGGCGCGGCGGCAAAGGAAGTTAACAACCACATTATTTGATGAATGTTAAAGTGGGATTTGCCTGCTTTACTGTTACACTTATACCCAAAACAAAACCACTTTTATGAAAAAAAATCTACTCTATATATTTTCTCTCGTCTGTATTTCCGCAATGGCACAAACTCCTGAGGATGCTTTGCGAACAGCTTGGTTTACACAAAACGGTACTGCAAGAAATATGGCCACCGGAGGTGTGATGGGTTCATTAGGTGGCGATATCACGGCTAACCATGTAAACCCCGCCGGTCTTGGTTTATTCAAGACTAATGAGTTTGTATTAACGCCCGGTTTTGCACTAAACAATAACAAATTCAAATACCGGGGAACGGATACATTGAACAGTAAGAATAATTTTAATTATGGTACATCGGGCATCATCCTCAGTTCGGGTACTAACCAGGGGCATCGGAAATGGACCAGCAGTGCTTTTGCATTGTCTGTTAACCAGGTAGCGAATTATAATAACCATATCCAGTTTAAAGGCTTTAATAATTTCAGTTCTTTCACCGAACAATATCTTGAAGAATTAACGAAAGACCGGGCTGATACCAATGCAGCATTGAGCAATTATATTTTCGGGTCTTCACTCGCTTTCAGAACTTATTTAATAGATACGATAAGGGCAGCCAATGGTTCGGTAGCTGGTTATCAGAGTTTAGTGCCCATTTCTACCGGCGTAAATCAATTGTATGATGCCACCACAAGGGGTGGGTACCACGAAATTGCACTGGGTGTTGCCGGTAACCTGGAAGACAAAATGTATGTGGGCGGAAGTTTAACCATTCCCATCATCAGTTATCAGCGCGATCTTACATATAGCGAAACCGATGCAACCACCAATCCTAATAACCAGTTCAAATCATTCGAATACAAAGAAACCTTTTCATCCAAAGCAGTAGGTATTGGTGCTAAATTAGGGGTGATTTATAAACCACAGGAATACTGGCGTATTGGTTTTGCATTTCACACCCCACAGTTACTAGGGTATACAGATCATATCAGTTCTTCAATAGTAAGCAATACAGAAACGTATGCAGGTATTAAGAGTGCCAATAGTGATGCACTGAACAGTGGTAAGGCCGGCGAAAGAAAATATAATATGATTACACCCTGGAGGGCCATATTTAGTGCCAGTTATGTATTCAGGGAGATCAACGATACCCGCCGGCAAAGAGCATTTATCAGTGCCGACCTGGAGTATGTTGATTATCGCGGTGCCCGTTATTCTCCCGCTGATGGAAACAACCAGGCCCTGAAAGATTATTACACTATAGTAAACAACGGTATAAAAAATACATACAAAGGCAATATCAATTTGCGTGTGGGTGGTGAATTAAAATTGCATACCATCATGTTCCGTTTAGGTGGTGCCTATTATGGCAGCCCTTATGCAGATGATAACCTGAAAGCCAACCGTGTACTGGCTACCGGTGGTGTAGGCTACCGCGATCATGGTATATTTATTGACCTTAGTTATGCCCATATGTTTACCAAAGACGTACAGTTTGCTTACCGCCTCAACGATAAACCCAATACATTCGCGGAACAAAGCGGCAGCAGGGGGAATATTGTATTGACATTGGGTTTCAAATTCTAATATCAGTAAGTTCTTTTAATACATAGTTACATAGAGTAAAGAATAGGAACCCCAGAAATACTGCTTTCAAGTGCATTAAATTATTTTTTAAACAACAAGCTGTTTGAGTTAATTAATATTTTTTACCATTAGGCACATCATGGCCAAATAGATGTAACCCGATGGCAGATTCAGTAGTTCTCTCATAATTGATCACCAGTCTTCTAAAATTCAGTAGCCAAGCAAATGTTCTTTCTATGATCCAGCGTTTAGGCTCTACTGCCCATTTAATTGTTTTGTCGGTTCGTTTTACAATGGTCATGTTCATCTTTAGTTTCCTTTTTTACCCATTTTATCAGTTTGCCCCGGTAGCCTGCGTCTGCAAATATTTGTTGCAGCCTTGGTTCATCATGCCTTAAGTCATTTAACTTTTCCAGCACTTGCATTGCCCCTTTGCTATCGTGTATGTTGGAGGCATGTAGAATAACATCTATTACTAAATCCAGACTGTCTACTATTACATGCCGTTTTAGGCCTTTTATCTTCTTATTGCCATCAATCCCTCTATCTATCCCACTTGTAGCATTCATCCGTACGCTGCAACTATCTATAATACCCATGCTCGCAAATTCATTTTTACCTTGACTCTTTCTTACTGATTTGCGGATCTCCTGATGGGCTATTTCGATAGTGCCATCCATTGTCCACCTTCTAAAATACCAATATATTGTTTGCCATGGCGGATAATCCAACGGTAATAATCGCCATTGACAACCCGTTCTCGTTACATCGCATATCCCTTCCCAGATATTTCTTAAATCCCATTTGGGTTTTCGCCTCGTATTCAGCAATCTTTCTATAATTTGCCACTGGAAGTCAGTAGAAAAGGTGGTTTTTTTAGTCATTAATTACTCAACGACTGGCTTCCACTCTTTATTCTATCCCTTTCCCAATAACCCTTTTTATTTATTTAACTCAAACAGCTTCAACATTTTTAAAATAATTAATTCAAAAGAATGAAAATAGAAATATTAATACTGGCACTAGTAATTAGTATTCCGGGATTAACAAAAGCTCAAACTGATACCATCTTTGTATATGGCCCTGGTGGCCCACAAGCAGCCTTGGAAGATTGTGCAACGCGCTTTTCCAAAAAAACTTCTATACCAGTGAAAGTAGTTGCAGGGCCAGAAGCCAAATGGGTTGAGCAGGCAAAACTAAATGCAGATCTGGTCTTTGGCGGATCAGAGTATATGCTCACACAATTTTGCATGCAACATCCAGGATTAATTGATAGTAGCACCCGTACAGAATTATACAAAAGAGCGGCTGGCATTTTAGTACGCAAAGGAAATCCTAAACAAATAACCTCATTGAAAGATTTGACAAAGAAGGGAATTAAAATTCTGGATGTAAATGGGGCCGGTCAATTAGGTATGTGGGAAGATCTGGCAGGAAAACAAAACCTTATTGGAGGCATTCAGAAAAATATCTTTAAATCATTCCCAAACACAGCTTTGGCAATTGATGCGTGGAAAACTGATGACAGTTATGATGCAATTATTAGTTATACATCTTGGTATCTAAGATTAAAAGACGTTTCACAACTCGTTAAAATACCGATTGGAGAAACAGTTTATAGAGGCACTCCAATTGCTATCACTAACATTACAAACCAAAAGAGAGAAGCGGAACAGTTTATACAATTTCTATTATCAACCGAAGGACATTTAATATTTAAAAAATGGGGTTGGGAATAATATTTTAAATAAATGAAATTATCAATCGCTTATCTAAATGATGTACATGGTTATCTGGAACCACATCCCGAATTATTTTACAAAGGTGAAAAAGAAATAATTGCAACAGCAGGTGGCTACGCAAGAATTACTTCTAAAATAAACGACATCAGAGCCAATAATAAACATACTATGTTGTTTGATGGCGGGGATACGTTTCATGGCACATTACCTTTGGTGGAGTCTCAAGGGGAAGCAATCCTCCCAATATTAAATAAGATGGGCTTTACAGCTATGGTGGGGCATTGGGATTTTGCCTACGGTCCTGTTCAGTTAAAGAAACTTGTCGGTAATTTAAACTATCCTGTTTTAGGTATTAATGTTTACAATGAAGATGACAGCCTTTTTCTTCCCCCCTATTTAATTACTGAAGTAGATGGCTTAAAAATAGCGGTTATTGGAATTTGCTCAAATATTATTGATAAAATAATGCCTGAAAATTATAGTGAAGGATTGAAAATTACTGATGGCATAAAGGAATTACCGATCGTTATTCAACTGGTAAAAGAAAAAGGAGCAAACCTAATTATACTTCTTTCTCACAATGGATTTCCGCAGGATGCAGCCATGCTCACCAATATTGCAGGTATTGATATATGTTTAAGTGCACACACGCATAATAGGCTATATGAAGCTGTAAAAATTAATAACACTATCGTTATTCAGTGCGGTTGTCACGGCTCTTTTTTAGGGCACCTTGAAATAAATATTCTACAAAATAAAATTATAGATTACAAATATGAGTTGCTAACAATTGATGAAACGATAAAGCCTGATAATGAAATTGAAATTTTAGTTGCCAAAATAATGCAACCATACCAATATTTAAAAGAAGAAATACTGGGTAACACATCAATTATTCTGCATAGATATAACACTATTGCATCTACAATGGATGATCTTTTACTATCTGCAATACAATCAACCAGCAATGCCGAAATTGCCTTTTCAAACGGATGGAGATATGGGGCACCGGTTGCCATTGGAAAAATAACCAAGTGGGATCTATACAACATTATTCCAATGAACCCGGTAGTTTCTACAGTGGATCTAACAGGCCAAGAGATATTAAAAATGCTAGAAGAAAATTTAGAACGGACATTTTCTGCCATTGCGACGCAACAAATGGGTGGCTACATTAAAAGATGTCTCGGCTTACATGTAAAGATGAGAATGGAAAACCCAAAAGGCCATCGCATTCAGCAGATTTTTGCTGAGGATGAGCCACTAATAAAAGAGAAAATTTATAAAGCAGCTTTTGTAACCACGCAGGGAGTACCGAAACCATTAGGAAATAACAGGCAAAACTTAGCTAAGAAAGCAGTTGATTCAATGGCAGATTATTTAACTTCAAATCCGGAATATGCTGCCAAATCCAGCCATACATTTTCCTTAGTTTGATAAAGAGCGGAAAATAATTTAACTTTTGCAACAAGCTATTAAAACATGGATGAAATAAAAAAACAGAATAATGCCAGAGACCATTTAGCCAACGAACGAACATTTCTTGCATGGATAAGAACAAGTATTGGAATTATGGCCTTTGGTTTTGTGGTAGTTAAGTTTTCTTTATTTGTCAAGCAAATTTCTCTTATTCTTTGGAAAGAAAATATTATCCCCTCGAAGGGTTATTCTGGTATTATGGGGGTAGTATTAGTGGCTGTAGGAACAATAATAGCGGTATTTTCATACATACGTTACAAGCGTATAGAAAAACAATTAAATGAAGGCTACTATAAACATTCGTCCTTCCTGATAACATTACTCACGTCATTCATTTTTTTAGTAAGTGTAATTCTAATTGTTTACCTTATAAAAAGCATTTGAATTTACCTTACCATCTATATTATCATCTATCAATAATTACAATAATCCAGAATTTCTTGAACTATATTTTTAATACCATCATAATTATTTCCTTTTTCAATATACTCAACAACACCCTTACCGAGGCAATGATCTATATATTTCTTTTCAAATGAGGTGTTAAAATGGTGGTTTTTCCAGGCAAACTAAATTACTAATAAGGAACCCCACTTATCTTACACGCGGCTATCATACCATACACAATAAACGTAAAAAAAACCGGCAGTCGAGTAGGCAAGGCTTATAAGTGCTTTATTGAGAAGATCATGATCTATGTTATCAAATAATCCTTTGATATCCATATCCAGTACCCAATCATATTTCCAGCACCGTTTACGT
>JAYTOS010000246.1:0-14200 GCA_043747705.1 Bacteroidota bacterium | reverse complement strand
GAAGTTGCTCAGCATAAGTAAGGTTTTGAAATTCTGCGAGGTTTCGTATCCTGATTTTATTCAAACTGTCTTTTGTATTAAGTGCAAGTTCAAGGTATTTGAAAGCACTGTCAAAATGATCAAGTAGTTTATAGCTCAGATAAACTTTTTCATACCCAACTCCTAAATTTGTTTCTTTGCTTGTTACCTGTCCTAATGTTTTTAAGATCTCCAGGTTCTTCAGCGAATAATATAATGCTGAATCTTTATTTCCTTTATCAAGGTGATATTGACTAAGCCGTAAACAAACCCTACTTAATGCAGCACGGTTATTATTCTTAGTTGAAGTTTTCAGGCTTTTATAATAATAGACTAAAGACATGGCTGGATTATCCAGTGTTTTATAAATATCTCCTAAATACATTTCTACAGTACCTAAGTAAGCTTGGGCCAATAGACGTGTTTGCGAATCAGCATTTAACGCAACAGATTCCGCTTCTTTTTCATAATAAAGCGCAGAATCTAGTTTATTTAATTCCAAATAGCTTTGACCAAGATTCAAATAAGCAAGCTCAACGCGAGGGGCATAGTTGATTTCTTTTCCAATTTTGCCCGCGATATTAAAATGAATGATTTGTTGTTCCAGATTTTCAGTATGAAGCATCAGGAGGGCATATATGTGATGTGAATAAGAAAGTAATAGAAGTCTTCTATTACCATTGAAAGGTGTAAAAAAATAATCCCATTGATCCTCCTTTTTACTTGCTACATCTTCTGCAATAGTAAAAGCTAATTGCAAGCCTCTGAGTGCATCGGCATACTTTCCTAAGCCCATCAGTTGATAGCTTTTATTAACCAGTGCTACACCTTCTCCAATTATATTATTATAACGTTTTGCAATTAATAACTGCTTTTCAGCGTAGAAAAGGGCTGAATCCCTGTTTAATTCCTGGTAAAAAAAATAAATATTGCTCGTTGCTTTAAACCCTAAGCCCCCCACGGGTGCGTTATTAAAAGCAGCCCGCAAACTATCTATATTGTTTGATTGCGAATGAACCAAAACAGGCAACAAGAAAATTAAAATAATTTTTAATGAAGTACGCATTTTCTGTTTAATTTATTGGCAATTGAATAATAAAAATTGTTCCGTCTCCTTCTTTCGTCTCCACCTTCAATTCCCCGCCATGCGCTTTCACAATATCATAACTTAAACTCAATCCCAATCCTGTCCCCTTCCCGGTGGGTTTGGTGGTGAAGAAGGGTTGGAAGATCTTGTCTAATATATGCTTGGGAATACCATTCCCATTATCCTTAACAGAGATTAATATTTGATTGCCTGTTTTTTGGGTGGTTACTGATACAGTGGGTTCATAATCGTTGATACCCATTTTCTTCTTTTCATCTACTACATAAAAAGCATTGGTGATCAGGTTTAGAATGACCCTTCCGATATCCTGCGGGATAATATTGATGGTTCCGATATATGGGTCAAAATCTGTAACCAGCGTTGCGTTAAATGATTTGTCTTTTGCCCGCAAACCATGATATGCCAATCTTAAATATTCATCCGCCAATGCGTTGATATCTGTTGGTTCCTTTACTCCACTGCTGCTTCGGCTGTGTTGCAGCATACCTTTTACAATGGCATCGGCGCGTTTTCCATGGTGGTTTATTTTTTCTTCGTTCGCTGTTACATCTTTTGCAATAGCTTTTACATCATCATATTTTCCTTTATCAATTTCATCGTTCAATTCAGCTAATAATTCTTTGTTTACTTCTGAAAAATTATTGACAAAATTTAAAGGGTTTTGTATTTCATGGGCAATACCGGCAGTGAGTTCACCAAGGCTCGCCATTTTTTCAGATTGAATGAGTTGGCTTTGTGTTGATTTCAGGTTTTCCAATGTTTGGCGTATCTCACCGGTTTGTCTCGCTACTTCTTCTTCCAGTACTTTTTGTTGGGTTAAGGCCTGCTCCCTTTTTTCTTCGGAAAGTTCCACTACTTTCTGTGCATTTACCTGTACCTCTTTTATCATCTCTTTAAAGCGCATAGACACATAAACCAATAAGGATAAAGGGAAAGAAAGGAAATACAAGGATGTTATTAAATAATTATAAAAAGATGAGTGAGTGAGATTTCTAAAAATTGATGTCAAAATAATCTGGGCTAAAAGAATAAATGCTGTAAAAATTAACCCTACTACAATAGCCCATTGAGCACCTTTTAAACTTTTCCATGAAGTAATGATATAGTATAAACATACACCTAAAACAAAAATGATTGAAGCCCCTGTTTTAACCTGGGTGGTTACAGAAAAAGAATCCGGTAACAAATCCTCTGAAACATTCAATACATATAAAATAATGAGGCTCAGAATTAGCTTGCTGTTTATTTTTCTTTTGAAAACTTTAATTAAAAGAATGGGTAGCAATAATAGTAATGTGCAGATTTGAAATAAATCACCTAAAAGGACATAGGTTCTACCTTCATTATAGGTAATTCCATTAGAATCACCTGCTCTTGACCAGAAATAAATGTAAATGGTGAAAGCACTAGTATAAAGTGCAATCCAAAATAGATTTTTTTCCTTTGGGTTTTGAAGGAGTAACAACCAGAAAAGTAAAGAAAGAATAGCACAACCAACCATCCATGAGATGAGAAAAGTATAAGCCTTTTTCGCACTTTTAAATTCCTTGGTGATATAGTTTGGACCGCCAAGCCAAACTATTGCATTAAAAAAATGCGTTTTTAAATCATGCGGTGGTACCTGCGACAAATATCCTACAAAATGAAGGCTGAAAATATGAGGGGCCGGTGTATTGAAACGCAAAGATAGTGGGTCTGAACCACCGTTATACTCGCTGAAATCCTTACCCTTTTCGCCCCCATTTCCTCTCCCAGCAACCTTTTCTCCATCTACATAAAATTCTGTCGCCGCCCACTGTACAAAATCAAAATAGATTGGCTTATTGAGCAAAGAGCTATCAAATAAAACTTTTATCCGAAACCATCCCTCTACCCGGCCATTTTTATCGGCATACTTAACTGAAAGCTCATTGGGTTTTAATTTTTCCCAACTAATTGTATCAATATCTTTATTTGTCCAACTGCTATCGTTTCCTTGATGAAAAATCCAGCCAGCAGTATTACTAATATTTAAAATATCTTCGTTTTTACTAAACTTTTCAGGTGTGATGTTTACTACCATGTTTTGTGCCCATCCAAAAAATGGTAATATCAAGAGCAGGACTGTTTTTAATAAATATTTCATTAGTTGATTTAACTTATTTTGGCAATTGAATAAGAAATTCCGTTCCTTCACCCTCTCTTGTTTCTACTTTTAATTCTCCCCCATGCGCTTTCACAATATCATAACTTAAACTCAATCCCAATCCCGTTCCCTGTCCGGTGGGTTTGGTGGTGAAGAAGGGTTGAAATATTTTGTCGAATACTTTTGGAGGGATACCATTCCCGTTATCCTTTACAGAGATCTTTATTGTATCTCCGGTTTTCTTTGTTGTAACCGTTACTGTTGGTTCATAATTCGACTCGTCTGCCGAAGTTTTAGCAAGTGAAGACTTTTCAGCAACTACATAAAATGCATTGGTAATCAAATTCAGAATTACCCTTCCTATATCCTGTGGGATAAGGTTAACCATTCCAATTGATTCATCAAAATCAGTTTTCATTAGTGCATTGAAAGATTTGTCTTTTGCTCTAAGGCCATGATATGCCAACCGTAAATATTCATCTGCCAGAGAATTGATATCAGTAGGTTCCTTTTGTCCGCTGCTACTGCGACTGTGTTGGAGCATACCTTTTACAATATCGCCTGCACGTTTGCCGTGGTGGTTGATCTTGGTAAGGTTATCTTTTAAGTCTGATGCGATCTGCTTCGCATCTTCCAGGTTTCCTTTTTTTATTTCCTCATTCATCTCATCTACCAGTTCCGTACTTACTTCGCTGAAATTGTTTACAAAATTCAACGGGTTCTGAATTTCATGTGCAATACCGGCAGTGAGTTCTCCCAGAGATGCCATTTTTTCCGATTGGATTAATTGGGCTTGAGTGGCACGTAGATCTTTTAGAGCCGACTCGACCTGTCGTTTTGCAGCTTCTAGTTTAGTAAAATCTTCGTAGCGGGCATAAGCGGTTGAAAATGCATCGGCTAATGATTGTACCAATTCTATTTGCGTTGCAGATAAATCTTCTCCTGTACCCACATACATCATGCCTTGTGCAAAAGGCACAAATTGCAGTGTGAGGGATTCTGGTGCTTCTTCCCCACCCTGGTATGTGTTTACATTTTGTATTTGCCCTTGCGAAATCAGGTCTTGCGCAAACTGCTGAAATTCTTCTTTGCTCCAATGAGAAATATAGACTTTCTGTTCGCGCCAGTGTGCAGTAGCATTTTGGATTGTGGCTGTACGATCAAAATCCAATTCCAGTGCAGCCAATGGTTTTCCATCTGGTGCAGAGAGATAAAAATGAATTTTTTGCTTTTCATCATTTACAATAAAAACCCCACAACGAAAGAAGGGAACACCTAATGCAGTCAACTCGCGCCATACCAATGGTGTGATTCTTTGCAGGTCTTCTGCTGTGCGCATAGATGCAATTTCGCCACGAACCCTGTCGAGGGAGGCTTCTTTTATAGCTATTTCTGTACGGGCTTCCGCATCTTTCAGGTCCTGGAAACGGGTATAGGTTAAGTTAAATGTATCTGCAAAACGTTGCAACAGCTGTAATGATTCTTCCGGAAGCGGTTCATTGGTAGTAGTGCCAAGGTTTCCTTTTGAAAAGAATGCAAAAGTATTTATCCTGCGTTTGTTATATAAATCGGGATCGATAGCCAAACCAAGCGACTGTAAATAATTGAACCATTGGTTTAAATCATCTCCATGCATGTCAATTACCAGTAAAGGCTTTCCTTGTTTCCAGGCTGCATATACTTTGGCTATATTGATTGGCTCATCAATACTGAGATGAAAAGTATGATCCAGTTTTTTTCCTTCAAGATTGGTTATGGAAAGATCATAGGTGCGTTCTGCTTCATTAAAGATGCCAATCGTTGTCCTGTCGGCTGATCTCTGCTGGTCTGCCTTAACAATATGTAGTTTACGGAACTCTTCAAAAAGTAACTCACAGGTTTCTGCCAGTTCTTCACTTCGTTGCATGGCCATGGTGCGTGCGCGCACACGTTCGAGTGCGAGTTGTATTTCTGCTTCTCTTTTTTGTGCTTCTGCTGTTTTCAAATCCTGGTAACGACGGAAAGTGAGCGAGAAAACTGCGGTAAATTTTTTCATTACTGCCTGCGTTTCGGTATTGTGTGGCAGCGGTGTAAAAGTGTAGATAGACCCTTCCTCAAAAAAATACAGGTTACAATAATGTGTATCGCGTAGTCCTCTATAATCAGGTATTTGATAGGTAGCCGATTTAGCAATGGCTGCATAATAGGCATTCATATCTTCGCCTTCCAGTTCGTATTGCAGGTTCTCATCTTTGGTTCTCCATGCTTCAAATGCCTGATGTAACATGGGATGAATGTTCATGTCCAGTAGACCAACCACTTTTCTGATCTCGCCTTCGTTATCTGCATAGGAGTTCCATACTTCCATGGTTTTATTTTCATGGATGATGAGAATACCGCAACGAATGGTTTCAATACCCAGTTTGTGTAATTCCTGGAACATAACGCCAGTTGCAGCAGATACATCATCACTATTCTGCATAGCCATGGCGCGGGAACGAACACGTTCCAGGGCGGATTCTATCTGTGCTTCTCTTGCCTGTGCCTCTGCTTTCTGCAGATCCAGAAAACGAGTATAGGACTGTTCAAAAACATTTGCAAATCGGCTTAGAATAATATTTTCTTCGGGACTGTGTAGATGACCTTCGTAATTAACTATCGTAAAGTAAAAATACTTTCTAAAAGCTGTTGTAAAACCAACACCAGGTTTGTCAAAAACATATTTTTTCCTTTCATCAGGAATATTTCCAGCATCAGACTTTGTAAAAAAGTGCAAAAAGAATTTATCTTTTTCTTCCTTTCCGCCGGTTAATGTATCAAACTCTTTTTTTAATAGTACACCCTGCTGCAGGAACCTGAAAAAAGCATTGTCATCGTAAGGTACATAAACAAAAGAGGGATGCGCAACACCCGGTACAGATAACCATAAGTTAAATCCTTTATCGGTAAAATTGGTGATGAAGTTGGCCGTTTCAAAAGAAAAGTCCAGAGACTGGAGCTGATCAGTCACGGTTTTAATTACACCAGCCAACTGTTCGCTACTGTGCATAGCCATTGATGCAGAACGGACTCTTTCCAAAGCTGCTTCTATCTGCGCTTCTCTTGCCTGGGCTTCTGCTTTTTGCAGATCGAGGAAACGGGTATAAGCTTGCTCAAACACTTTTGCAAAGCGAATAAAAATATTGGTTTCTTCAAAAGGTTTAGTGATGATAAACAATAAGTAACCATATTTGAATATGGCAGCATGGTTTTTTTGCCAGGCGGGAATCGGGTATCCTCTCTCAATCAGCATTTGAATCCCTTCTCTAAATGCAGGAAATGCCATAAATGTATCGTAATATTCTTTTATCTTTTTTCCTTCATAAATTTCTTCATACATCTCGATTTGATTTTTCCAGGCTTCATACATTTTCTGCTCACCTGATTCAACTGTATACGGAATAGAAAAAACGCCAATACTCGTCCATTTTTTCACCATGCTATTATTAGGTTCGCAAATACCAAAGGCAACTCCTAATGATTCGGCACCTAATTGGCTTATTTGATCAAATAGTAATTCAGCAGTTGCTATCAATTCAGTGCTGTTATGCATAGCCATAGTTCTGGATCTTACCCGCTCAAGCGCAGCCTCTATTTGCGCTTCCCTCGCCTGTGCTTCTACTTTTTGAAGATCGAGAAAGCGGGTGTAGGTTTGATCGAATACGTTTGCAAATCGTTTACTAATTTCACTTGCAAGGTTGTTAGGCTCTTTGGTAATCAGTAGTATATAACCCCGTTTAAAAAAACCAACATAATAGCATTGCCTGGCAGGGAGAGACAATCCTGAACTTGTTAGTTGATCGATAGCCAGTTTAACAGAAGGAATGGTTTGCATAAATGCATAATGCTTTTCCAATTCTGCGCCTTCCCATATTGTTTCATAACCGGCATTCCCGAGTAAAGAAGCTTCATAAATTTTTTGATGGGTGGGTTCCTCTTTATACGGAATCATCATTGGGTGCAATAGTCCGCCAGCATCAGCACTCATCCAGGCTTCTACCTGGTCATTTTTTTGCCAGATACAAAAGCCGCATGACCAGATATCAAAACCCAGTTCTTTAATCTGTTGAAAAAGAACCGAAGCCGTTTCAGCTAATTCATCAGACTGGCGCATAGCCATGGTTCTTGCACGCACCCTTTCCAGTGCCAATTCTATCTGTGCTTCTTTTGCCTGGGCTTCAGCCTGCGCTACATCCATATACCGGCAATAAGCAAAATCAAAGACATTTCGGAACCGTTTCAGTACAGTTAGTTTTGCTTCTGTAACAGGATGATAAGTTGAAATACCGATTGATCCTGTTCCGATGGAATAGAGGTAATAAAATAAGGCAGAGATATTGCTTAAATAAGGGTCATCCTCTTCGCCCATTCCCTTTCGATACGCCCGCCACTCATCAAGCTCATGCCCGCTAATGGTGATTTGAACAAAGGCATCGGTAGAGCTTCTAATCTGCTTTACCTGGTTTTCTGTAACAGGGTGACTATTATAAAAAATATTGGTAACTGTTCTACCTGACGAAAGCGAAAAGTCATAATTCAGAAAAGACTCTGCTGCATCATCATGGATATTAATCATCGTATTCCTGAGATCATTAAAACCCAATGATTTCAAAGTGGCAAATAACACTTCGCATATACTGGTTAACTCTTCTGGCTTACGTAAACCAAGGGCTTGCGCCCTCACCCTTTCTAATGCGGATTCAATTTCCAGTTCGTGGTTTTGTGCAACTACCGCTTTTCTTTTTTGTTCCAATTCTTCAATGGTTTCTTCTAAAAGAATCCCGGTGGTTCTTTTTACTTTTTCGGTCCGCTCCAGTTTAAAATTGGTTATTTCAATTTCTTTATCAACTTCTCTAATTGATTTTACCATTGCACTCTTATCATCATCACTTAGCTGTAATGACTGGTGAATTACATCCAATAATTGTTGAAGCTTTGGATTCATTTATCTTTCTTTTAGTACTACACAACAGTTTGTAAGATTATGCATTTCCAGATTTCCTCCATGGGCCCTTGCCAGCTCGGCATTAGAAAACATTCCGGCCATAGGAACATTCCAGATATTTTTTAAACCTTCAATTTCCTGATGTATCATTGGCCCCAGCGCAAGCAGTCTTCCGGCACAACTAAAAACAACCAAAGCATCTGCGTCAGGCATTTCTTTTTCTTTCAATTCTTCGCAATCTTTAATTACTTTTTCAACCACATCAAAATCCGGTGGCAACGAAAAACGAACTTTACTGCCCTGCGGTACTGTGCCACTGCAGTAAAAAGAATGATCGCTCCAGTCAATCACCAGTCCGGGCCTCATCACAGGATCACCTTGTTCTCTTTGCAGCTGAAGCGGAAAAGTAGAAGCAATCTCTAACATTAGATTTTTATTATCAGGTGATACATTTTGTATGCCTCCATATTTTGCAGTAATATCCAGCACAGG
The DNA here is from genome assembly GCA_043747705.1 of Bacteroidota bacterium. Taxonomy (GTDB): domain Bacteria; phylum Bacteroidota; class Bacteroidia; order Chitinophagales; family Chitinophagaceae; genus Sediminibacterium. The sequence goes on along the minus strand of JAYTOS010000246.1, from coordinate 5,494 downwards.
AATATCATCTACCGTAAATACATGATTAGCCTCACTCCTGGTAACGGTACGAATGGTACCTACCGCATTCCACCCGCAGGTGGCTCGACCTTTAATGTCAATTTTTTCTTCATCCAATGCCAATACTACCATACCTTGTTTGCTATTCCAATGATTGGTGAAAACAAATTGCTCTGAAAAAGAATAATCATCGCCAGCAGCTCCACCATATATATTTACCTGTTTTCCAATAACATCTTCAAAGCCCATCAGTAACTGCTCTGCATCTGTTGTTGTATGACTGCATGAAATCAGGAAAGCCGGTTTACTAAAATGCTCCAAAGATTTTATGGCAATTTTACTGGCTGTTTCATGGTAGTTTTTTTCGGGAAATTCATCAAAGAAAATAGTGAACCACGCTGGATTCATATCAAGCAGCAGAATGGCTATACCGCCAGTCATCGTGTCTTCATCTATAAACTCACCATTGGTGCTGGCCCCAAATACTGCTATCTGGGCTTCATCAAATATTCTGCAGATAGTATTAGGGTCTTGTTTAATTGAAAAAAAAATGATGGCTAGTGTTGGCTTGAAGCCGTCAATCAGGCTTTGCGCCAGGGCTATTTGTATTTCTCCTGGTGATGTTCCTTTAATAGATTTCGCTTTCATGTTTTCTCTATGTTGTAATTATTTATACTGCTGGCAGTTGAATAATAAATGTTGACCCTTCTCCATCATTCGTTTCCACTATCAATTCTCCACCATGTGCTTTTACAATATCATAACTTAAACTCAATCCCAATCCCGTACCCTGGCCTGTGGGTTTGGTGGTGAAGAAGGGTTGGAAGATTTTATCGAGTACTTTTTTGGGAATACCGTTGCCATTGTCTTTTACACATACCTCCACGCCTGTTACCCCCTGCGGTCCCCATGGGAGGGAGACGATTCGTTGGGTGCTTATGGTAACAGTTGGTTCGTAGTTTTCTCCCATTTGTTTTTTCTTTTCATCTACCACATAGAACGCATTCGTAATTAAATTCAGAATTACTCTTCCTATATCCTGTGGAATGATATTGATAGTATCAATCGACCCATCAAAATCCGTTTTCATGGTTGCATTGAAGGATTTATCTTTTGCTCTTAATCCATGGTAAGCCAATCTTAAATATTCATCTGCTAATGCATTAATATTCGTAGGTTCTTTTACGCCACTACTGCTGCGGCTGTGTTGCAGCATACCTTTTACAATATCCCCTGCACGTTTACCATGATGGGTGATCTTTTCTAGATTCTCTTTCAGGTTAATTGCAATTTCTTTGGCATCTTCTGTATTTCCTTTTCTTAGTTCTTCATTCATTTCATCAACCAATTCAGTACTTACTTCACTGAAATTATTGACAAAGTTTAATGGATTCTGAATCTCATGTGCAATACCTGCTGTAAGCTCACCAAGGCTGGCCATTTTTTCGGATTGGATCAGTTGTTTTTGAGTGGCTGTCAGGTCCTGTAACGATTGATGCAATTCAGAAGTACGTTCCGCCACTTGTTTTTCCAGCATTTCATTTTGCACAGCTATGAGTGCTTTCTTTTCTTCACTGATCAATACGAGCTGTGCGGCATTATTCTTTACTTCATGAATGATCTCGCGGAAACGCATGGCGATATATACAACATATGCGCAGGGAATAGAAAGATACGTTATCCCATCCATCAGTATATATACCGGAAAAGAAAGCCGGGGTTTTACAAGAGCCACAATAAAACCAGAGAGTGTGCCTGCACAAAACCCAATCACAATCGACCATTGGGCGCCCTTAATCCTTTTCCAGGAACGGTAGATAATCTGGCCACTGATCGCAAAAGAGGTTATGTTGAAAAAGATAAATGGAACCGTGAATGAAAGTACATCATTAAAATAGATACAACTATATGTACCTGTAACGACACCCAATACTATCAATTTCTTTAAATAAGGCTTAATTGTTTGCTGCAAACTTTCTGCAATAACCATCGGAAGAAGGCCCGTTGCTATATTTGCAAAAATCGGTTGCGTAGATTGTGTTACGATAAACATACCGAAGCCTGCAGTCTGAGAATGCCATAAAATCCTTTCAAAAGCCATGAGAACGCCGAGAGAACTGAAAATACTGATAAGCCTCAGGTTGATTTCCCCCGGGTTTTGGTAAGAAACCAACCAGAAAAGAATTGTTATGATGAGTATGATCGCAAAAAAAGAGATTTTGAAGATCATATGCTGGTACACTTTCTTTTCCAATGCGGTATTGTAACCTGGGCCGGTAAAACTGAATAATGAACTGCTGAATGTGTATGGCCCCGTAGTTAGAAAAATAAATGACTTTATTTTTTTCGGGAGCGGAAAATCGCATACATAGTCAACAAAATGAATGGCTATAAGATGTTCTTTCTCAGGTGCCAATGTTATAGGAATAGCCAAACGATGCACAGGGTTATATTCCTTAAAAGTTTGGCTATCGGTACCTGCAGAACCATACGATTCAATTTGTTTCCCATCTACATATATTTCAGCAGCACCCCAGCCATTATACTTAAAACCTAAAGGGATATTAGTAAGTGAAGCATCAGTTTTTATCTTTATACGGAACCAGCCATCTACCCTCCCGCTTCGATCAGCATCTTTTACAGACAACTCAACAGGCTTCTTTTTTTGCCAACCGGTAATATCAATATTCGCATTGGCCCAGGTTAGTTGGTGCCCTGATTTATACAGCCATCCATCCATCCTGCTAATATTGATATCTGCCGTTTCATTTAATATATATTTTGAAATAACAATAATTGAATCCTGAGCCATTACAAAAACGGGCAAGCTGAGAAGGATTAGTAAAGCAATATTTTTTTTCATTAATGGGTATTACCAGGTAATTGAATAATGAATATTGAGTAAAAAATCCTGAATAGAGAAGTAGATAATAACGCTGCGGTTAGATGAACTCGGATTATTGTGATTCATACAATTCATGGCTTTTTCAATTGCGGAGCCGCAGAGACCGTGGAGGTTTCGCATAGCATTTTTTCACTTCAAAATTCAATATTTACTGTTCAAAATTCTATATTCCTAATGTAAATGCCTCCGCTTTATAATCCCCCCCGAGGTTTCCTTTATGGTATTGGCGAAAACAAAAGCATTGGGATCTACTTCCGCTACCATGTTCTTTAGTTTACGTAATTCAAGGCGGGTAATGATGGTGAAGATGATATCACAATCATCATGCACATCAAATTTACCGGGCAGGTAGCCGCGTTCGCCTTTATACACTGTAATTCCCCGGCCCAGTTCGTTTACCAGCCTGAATTTCATTTCATCACTCTTGGCCGAAATAATGGTAACGCCGGTGTATGCCTGTATTCCCTCAATCACGTAATCAATGGTTTTTGAAGCAGTGAAATAGGTAAGCATGGAATACAAAGCCTTATCAACTCCAAACTCCGTTGCCGCAAGCGTAAAGATGATAATATTGATACCGAGTATGATTTCACTGATGGTAAAACTGGAACGGCGTAAGGTGTACAATGCCAATACTTCTATCCCATCCACCGCACAACCGGCACGCATGGTAAGGCCGATTCCCAGACCGAGGAAAAATCCGCCGAAAATAGAAACCAGCAATTTATCATTCGTAATCAAGGGAAAGCCCGGATATAATAAACAGACAGCCAGTAAAGCAATACAAAAAAAAGTTTTGATGGCAAAGCCTTTGTTAATGGCATAAGCAGACAGGATCACAAAAGGAATATTGGCCACCAGGATTACATACGCAAGATTAAAATGATACAATTCATGTATGAGAAGCGAGATACCGGTGATGCCCCCATCAAAAAATTGATTCGGTACTAAAAAGCTTTTCAATGCAAAAGAAGTTATAACAACGCCCGCAAGAATGAGCAGCAGATCGCTAATGGTTGATTCATGCTGTTTCAGCGTATGCGGACTTTCTGTTTTTGCCTGCAGCAAAATGAGATTCTTCTTCTGCTTACCCGAAAGTTGTTCCTGTGCGGTGGCGGTAAAATATACATGCGATTCGAGGAAACTGATCTGTTGCCGTTGCCATTCCATTTTGCTGCGGGCTATGCCTTCTCTCAAAAATTCAGGATACAATCTTTCAGCCATGATCCCATAATCATCGGTTCCGAGATAGTAAAGATCTGCATCACATAAAATTTCAGCTAAATGATCTTTGGGCGTTTGCGGAATTTTGGTAGCCATGATCAGTTCGCAGACCTTATCGATGTGCATATCGGAATAATCAAATTGAGGAAGATATTCCCGGGCGATTTCGCAGGAAACTTCTTCGTGCCCGGTATATTTTTCAATAAATCCCGCATCGTGAAAAAGGGCGGCGGTAGATAAGATATCCAGGTCCTCACCCGTAATGTCTTCGGAGGCTGCTATTGCCAGCGTGCTTTTCAATACGTTATGGGTATGACCCACATTATGATAAGTAAGGTGTATTGACAGTTCTTTTTCTAATTTGGCGAGGATAAAAGAACCTGCAGCTTCAACTTGCATGTTTTCTCAGGTATTAGTTAATTTGGTTCATGCCCACCATCCGGTACCCACCCTTTAAAGATAGGATTTGTTTAATGTATATAGCTGTCGATGCCTTTAAAAATTCAAGAGCATGTAGCGGGTTTAGTGAAGATATGTAAATTCAGAAACAAATTAAATTATTATTATATGTGTTCGTTCTGCTAAAATATCCTATTTCTATTTATGCAAATTGGTCATTTCAGCAGGGCAAAATATCTGTACCTTACCATAGTTAAACAAACTAATATGAATAAAAACAACGGGGGACTGGTTTATTTCCTTTTAGGGATTTATGCTTTAATGATCAGCTGGCATTATAATCATTCTATTATTTTATTGATCGTGCATTATATTTTCTGGCCGGTTTACCTGGTGTATGAACTGCTAACGGGTCACCTGTCGCATGATCTGTGGAGAAGCATTCCTGAATCATATTTTAAGTAACTTTTTCTCTGCGGTTATCTCTGCTACTCCTTAACTCTGCGGTGAAAAAAACCCTGGATTGGATAAATGTTCAATTTTTATAGTTCTTTTCACCGCAGACGTTTTAGGGTTCCATCTTATAATTGATAGAACTGAGAAGCATTCCGTCCGAAAATGAGTTCCTGTTCGGTGCTACTAAAAGAAGAAAAATAATCCCGTACCAGGCCCATCATTTTTTCATAGGATCCGGCCACCAAACAAACAGGCCAATCAGATCCGTAGAGTAACCGCTTCATACCAAAATTATTGACAATTATGTCGAGATAAGGGGTAATATCTTCTTTCTTCCAGTTTTTCCAATCGGCTTCTGTAACCATACCACTTACCTTACAATATACATTGGGGAATTGGGCAATCGCAACGATGCATTTCTTCCACTCCTCTATCAATCCCGATTTAATAAAGGGCTTAGCCATATGGTCTATAACAAAAGGTTGATCAGGAAATTGTTTCACCAGTTCC
>JAYTOS010000245.1:0-2280 GCA_043747705.1 Bacteroidota bacterium | reverse complement strand
TGATTGATCTCCTTTAAAAATTCCATGAAATTCTGTACCACTTTTTCAAATACTTTCAGGATCATCATATTCTTCTTATCAGGATGGCGTTTCTGAAATGAGTTCAGGAATTTTTTTATGGCACCATTGTCAAACGAATTCACTGTTACGATCTGCGTGTGTGTTAATATGATACAGATTGGTATGGTGATATAAAACGCATCACTGTCGTTAAAGGAATTATTTTCGGTTGGTGTTTTGATAACAATGAATTTCACATTGTCTTCCAGTTCATATCTGGGCCGTTCATCTATATCCAGGGAATCACGTAAAAATTCAATCGGTATGCCAAGGTCGCCACTTAATTCGATGAACTCTTCTTCTTTAAAAGGCGGCACCAGGTTAACCCATACACCCATATCAGGCTTATCTATTTCCAGTGTTTGTCCGTCTATATTTTTAAAATACTGGATCATGGGGGAGAGGAGTTATTTTGAATTTTGAATTTTGCATCTTGCATCTTGTATCTTGTATCTTGTATCTTGTATCTTGCATCTTGCATCTTGCATCTTGCATCTTGCATCTTGTATCTTGCATCTTGCATCTTGCATCTTGCATCTTGCATCTTGCATCTTGCATCTTGCATCTTGCATCTTGCATCTAACGCTCCTCTTCCAGGTTTATTTCCCCTTTGAAGACGAAAACGGCCGGGCCACAGAGCCAGATATTTTCGAATGACTGTTCGCCGGTTTTATCGAATTCAACAGCCAGGTGACCACCTTTTGTTTGCACTTCAATGCGGTTAAACCCATTTTCATTGTGCGCAAAAACCAGTGCAGCGGCGGTAACGCCGGTACCGCAACTGAAGGTTTCATCTTCAACGCCACGCTCATAAGTTCTCACAATGATCTTTTTGTTATCATTCTCTACAAAATTCACGTTAATGCCTTCTGCTTCAAAATCTTTGCTGTAACGGATTTCCTTTCCTTCTGCATACACATCAATATCCATTACATCATTACTGCTTTTTACATAGTGTGGCGATCCTGTGTCGAGAATTGAATCACCATGATGGTTTTCTATACCATTTACATCTTTCATTTTCAGATTTATCCAACCGTGTTCTCCTAAGGTAGCTTCGTGTTGCCCATCAACGGCCATAAAAAAATATTTTTCTTTATGAATGCCGAGATCATAGGCAAACTTTGTTAAGCATCTGCCGCCATTTCCACACATACTGCTTTCGCGGCCATCTGCATTGTAATAGATCATTTCAAAATCGTAACCTGACCGCTCTGTTAACAACATAAGTCCATCCGCGCCGATACCAAATCTGCGGTCACAAATTCGCTTAATCTGTTCCGTAGTAAAGGAAGCAGTGCCTGTTCTGTTATCAATGATCACGAAATCATTGCCGGTTCCCTGGTATTTATAAAATAGGATAGCCATTTTTTTGATAAGTATAATTGGTTAATTAGATCCCGCTGAGTATACCCAGTGTTTTGATGATCAACGCCTGAATGACGGCATTTCCATCTGTGCTAAATTTTTTTTCAATCCGGTTGGCTACCATCGCACTCAGGCTAAGGCAATGATGTCCCAATAATTTACCTAATCCGTAAATGCCACTGGTCTCCATTTCAAAATTGGTGATGCGGTGATTGCCATAGCTGAATGAAGTTAGTTTATCTATCAGGTCGGCATTGGTTAAACTTAACCGCAATACCCTTCCCTGCGGTCCGTAAAAACCTGGGCAGGTAACTGTTATGCCATGATGGAAACCTTCCACAAAGTGTTTTTGTATTGATGGCCCTGCTGATGCTATATATGGTGCTGCAAAATGATGCCCCATTTGGGTATGTGTAACAAATGCATTGATAAGATGTGATTCTTCGTGGTTGTTTTCGTGGTTGTAAAAATTCAAAAGATTATCAACACCAAGGCCATGGGTACTGGCTACAAAACTGTCAACAGGTATATCGGCCTGCAATGAACCGGAAGTCCCAACACGTACAATGGTTAAATGTGTAAGCGTTGGTTTAATGGTACGGGTACTAAAATCAATATTCACCAAAGCATCCAGCTCATTCAATACAATGTCAATATTATCTGTACCGATACCTGTAGATACAACAGAGATGCGTTTGTTGCCAATATAACCGGTATGGGTTACAAATTCGCGGTGCTGGCTTTTTACTTCAATCCTGTCAAAATGTTTACTTACTTCCGAAACCCTGTCAGGATCGCCAACAGTAATAATAGTGGGAGCGAGTTCTTCCGGTTTGAGATCCAGATGATATA
>JAYTOS010000244.1:0-7644 GCA_043747705.1 Bacteroidota bacterium | reverse complement strand
TGAAATCGGCTGAAATCGTTTGAAAATGAAATCGGCTGAAATCCTTATCCAGCAATATTTTCAAAGAACTATTGTAGATCTAAACAAGACGCTACTGTTATGCAGTTATAAAAACTATTTTAAAATTATGCGCAACAAGGGTAGTTAAAAACTGAACCTCATTTTCGCCGGGCATAATAAGAATACGCTACTTGACCGTGAGACTGCATTGAAAAAAATCTGGGGAAGTAATGATTATTTCAACCGGCGAAGTATGGATGTTATTATTTCGCGATTACGAAAGCATCTTTCATCTGATACCAGCATTAAGATCACAAATATTCACGGTAAAGGATATATGCTGCAGGTTTAAAATTTCGTCGAAAAACTACTTTGCATATATGTCTAATAATAGCTCCCAGGTCCTTAATCATTTGGGTGGAAAGTAATTGAAGAAAGACAAATTAAAAATAAAAGGAACCCCTTGTCAATAATTTTACAACGGGTTCCTTTTTTAAAATAATTTTTCATTTCACTTTAACAAATCAAATACTTTCACTTTCCATTCTTCAAATTCCTTTTCTAATACGCCAATTCCTTTTTCCTGGCCGGCAGATAATGGCTCAATGGCGGTAGCAACACTTACATACAAATCACTCACCCTTCTTCTGAATTTGAACTCATCAAAGAAAATAGATTTACGGTTTGTTTCGATGATCTCTTTCCGCACCTCGGTTAACTTATCTAATTTGATTTTTATACGGTCTTCTTTCTTTTCAATTTTAGTAAGCGTAGTAATGGTACGATCAAGCGTATCCACCAATACAGCCAGTTTCTCATGTAAACTAAACAAACGCATTCCCTGTTTATAAAGGGTTTCAATTGATTGTGCACTGAACCCTTTTTCCGGGTTTGCCCCGATATTGATAAATTGCTCATACATTTTACCATCTGCTTTCACAACTACTTTGTATTTACCTACAGGAACCTTAGGGCTGATCAATGAAGAATACTGCACAGTAGACTGTGTAATAAATCCGCCCAACGCAACTTTTGGCGGATTAATGTTTAGTGCCCAGTACACTTTATTTAATCCCTTCAGGCCGGTTCCATTAAAGTCTTTGATCTTCTTATTGGTGCCATCATATATTTCTATCTTAACCGCATCATTACTTCTTTGTTTGAGGTAATAATAAAATGCCGGTAATACTACTTTGTTCTCACCTGTCCATCCCTGCAGGTTTTGCGAGGGTTGCGGGAACTGTGCAGAATAATCATATTTGAAAGACGGTACCGGATAAAATATCCCATCCTGGTTCAGGTCAGATTTTACCATTTCGCGCAATGGCTGCAGGTTATCTATAATATAAATACCGCGGCCATGTGACGCAATGACGAGGTCGTTTGTTTGCGGTTGAATTTTAAGATCACGCACCAGGTTATACCATGGCATATTCTGATATTTGCTGCGCATCCAGTTGGTACCACCATCCAGGGAAATAAATAATCCCATTTCGGTTCCCAGGAAAAGTAATTTTTCATTAATAATATCTTCCCTGATAACATGCGCAAAGCCGGTAAATTCTGTTGAAGTAAATCTTTTCCATGTAGTACCTGCATCATTGCTCACCACTACGTACGTATTATTATCTCCATACATGTGGTTATCCAACGTAACATACATACGCTTTGCATCCAGCGATGAAATTTCAATACTGCTTATCCAGCTGTTTTCCGGTACACCGGTTTTCCAGATAGCCGAAGCTTTGTTCTGCCAGGTCTTCCCTCCATCCGTAGTTAGTTGCAGGTTGCCATCATCAGTACCCACCCAGATAATGTTTTCATTTTTAGGGTGCTGAACAAGGGTAAAAATGGTGCAGTGATTTTCTGCACTGGTATTATCCCCGGTAATACCTCCGCTACTTTCCGATTGTTGTTGTTTGGCTTTATTATTAGTAGTCAGATCAGGAGAGATCCTTTCCCAATTCCTTCCTTCGTCTGTTGACCTGAAAAGATATTGCGCCCCCATGTAAAGATTATATATCGGTTTCCCATTAATCCCTTTCTTTACAGAATTGCCGGTTACAATGGGCGTGTTCCAGTTCCAGCGGTGTTCATCATCACCGGCTAATTTTTTTGGTTTAATGCCGAATGCCAGGCCGGTAGATATATCAATGCGGTTTACTTCACCACCCTGCGACTCAGAAAAAATGATTGCCGGATTGATCGGGCTTGGCTGTACCCAGAAACCATCTCCGCCACCTACCATTCTCCAGTCGGCAGAAGTAACGCCACCGGGCGAAGTGCTCGGAGCCATCCAGCTGTTATTATCCTGCAACCCGCCATAAATTTTATAAGGCACCTGGTTGTCAAGGCTTACATGGTAAAACTGTCCAACAGGCAGGTTATTGAGAAACTGCCAGGTACTTCCTTTATTTGCGCTTTGGTAAACACCTCCATCTGTTCCAAGGAACATCATATTTGTGTTATCCGGGTTAACCCATAAAGCATGATGATCTGAATGCGGTTGCACACCACCAATGATTGTGTTGCTCCAGGAATATCCGCCATCTATTGAATATTCAAAATCAAAAGCGGGCCGGTATACCCTTAATGGATCTGTAGGATCATAAACAAGTGTGCTGAAATAAAAAGGCCTTGCAGTAATATTTTCAGTGGCTGCCAGTTTTTTCCAGGATTCCCCTTCATCTTCAGAAATGTATAAACCAGGTATCTTTGCTTCCACGATGGCCAGTATTTGTGAGGGTTTGGAAGGATTGATCGTTATTACAATTCTTCCCATATCACCTTCCGGCAAACCTTTACTTAATTTATTCCATGTCTTTCCACCATCGGTGGTTTTGAAGAGGCCACTTCCCGGTCCGCCTGAATTGAAAGCAAAAGGTTTTCTCCTGAACTGCCAGAAAGAAGCCAGCAGCACATTATTTTTTTGTGGATGCATGGCAATATCAGCGCAGCCGGTCTCGTCATTCACATACAATATTTTATTCCATGTTTTACCACCATCCGATGATTTAAATAATCCCCTGTTTGCAGATGATTTCCATAACGGGCCAGGTGATGCTACATAAATATTTTTTTTATCAGCTGGATCAATCAAAATTTTGCTGATCCTTTCAGTACTGTCCAATCCGATTTTCTGCCAGTTATTACCACCATCTGTTGTTTTAAAAAGGCCATCCCCAATAGAAACAGAATTTCTTGTATTGCTTTCACCCGTGCCTGCATATACCACTTTGGCATTACCGGGTTCTATAGCAAGTGCGCCGATCGATTGACAATATTTATCAAATACAGGGTTAAACGACTGTCCCCCGTTCTGGCTTTTCCAAATACCACCACCGGCTGTACCCACATACAAATTTACCTGTCCGTCTGTTGTAATACCTTCAATAGAAGTAATCCTGCCACTCATGGTTGAAGGCCCCAATGTTCTTGCACCCATCACCTGGAAATAAGAAGAATTGATGGATGTTTGTGCGCCCGCTGTAACGGCAAGCAAAAGCAATAAGACAGATAGTTTATAATTTAATGGCATGGGTATGTGGTTTATATAAAAACAGGATACCTATCTTAATAGCCGTTAAACGGCATCAAAGAAACATATCCTGTTTATCGCTGTATTTAATAAATATTAATTGGCTTTGAAAATAGCTTCATCAACAGTAGGGTTAATGGTTATCTTTTTCATAACAAGCATCATCATACCCTGGTCTGTTTTAAAGGGTATTTTAATGCCAAAATCAACTGTCTGGTAATCGAGGTATTTAACGGCAGCTTTTATTTCCTGTCCCTGTTGTTTTACAATAGATTCAACTTTGTAAATCAGGTAGGTTTTTGTATCAAAGAAATAAGTTTTTTCATTTTTATTTTTGGTAGTCATTTTAATTTTAAAATATTCTGTTCCATCTTCCTCATCCTTTCCCAAAGATTCAACAGTTGATCCTTTTCCTTTATAATCTACAAAAGCATCCTGCAGGTCAAGATCATCCACCTTCGATTTTAATTCTTCGTCGGTGATCGGGCTCAACGTATTTTTACCGGCTAATGCGTTTTGTGACCAGCCCTTGGTAGGTGTTACAATATCTATGATTTTATTCCCTTGAAATTCGGCATCTACACGCATCCCTTTCATCTGTATACCCTGCATAGTATAGGGTATAACAACACCCTGAACTTCTACCTGGCCCTCTTGCTTGATGGATTGTACCTTAGTCCATTTTTCCGAACCGCCTATAGCAGTAATATATTTTGAAATAATGTCATCTGCTGTTTGGGCATGTAAGGCAAATGCAGAGGCAACCAAAACTGTAATTGATAAGAAAAATTTTTTCATACTGTTTGATTTTTAAAATTGTTTTTTTTATTCGTAAGATAAATATGTTAAATATTACATTAATCCGGCATTAATTTTCACGAAACCAATGAAATATTTCTTTTCCGGCTTTTTTAAAAAGGATATTGTAGTAAGAACCCTACTTATTTAACTTTTTAGCCCCTTTTTATGAAAAATATTATCAATTCACTTTTACATCTATAATCTTCTCCGGCAACCATACCAGCATCTGTCCTGCCCCCCTGTTGTTCCAGGTATAATAGGGCACAGCGGTTATTTTCTTTTTTTCTGTGTGCACCGTTTCCCCATCAGCTGAAACAGTTAGCACGGTAGCTTCTGTTTGTATAGAGACTACTTTTTCAGTGAGAATGGTTTGCGCTATGGTTGATAAATCAGCTGTTTTCGGCAATACAATATTCATTGCCCGGCCTGTATTATCTATTCCTTCCACACAATAAATGATCGGGCCGCGTTGTAAGGCAACCCTTTCACTGTTTGCTTTTACTTCGGGGCGGCTGGTAACACGTTTAATGTCCATGGGTATGTTCACATTAAGTTTATCGTCCTGTTTCCATTCCCTGTCTATTACCATATATCCTTTATCTATTTGGTATGCGATGGGTTGTCCGTTCAGGCTAACAGTGATGCCTGCAGCATGCACATCACGAAAGTTATACAATCCACCAGGAACTGCATCTCCCCGGGCCCAACCCGGAATACGGACATGTAACCCAAATTTTGTTTTTTTCTCTGGTGATACAAAAAGCTCCACCACGCCATCCCATGGATAATTGGTTTTCATCGATACCGGCACCTGATGATCGCCCATATCCACAGTTGTATTACTTCCTACAAAAAGATTTACCCAGATATTGTTGTTGTTGTATCCATAAATATAATTACCCAGCGATTCTATTAACCGCGCAATATTAGCCGGGCAGCAGGCGGTGCCAAACCAATCCCTCCTTGCATTCTTTCCCATAGATGCCAATGTATTCCCATAGAAGAATTTATCGCCGGCAAGCGAAATACCATCCAGTGCACCGTTGTATAAACTTTTCTCCAGTACATCCACATACTTGCTTTCGCCTGTTAACATGCCCATACGCTGGTTCCATAATACCATGCCCACCGAAGCACAGGTTTCGCAATAAGCGTTCTCATTAGGCAGGTCATAGTCAATAGTAAACCCTTCATTACCGCCCGATGAACCAATACCACCTGTGATGTACATATTCCGGTATACCACATCTTCCCAAACATTTTTCATGGCAAACATATACCCTTCGTCACCGGTAAGTGCCGCAACATCGGCTGCCCCTGTGTACATATACATGGCACGTACTGCATGGCCGGTAATTTCTTTTTGCTCTTTTACGGGTTTGATGTCCTGTGCATAGGCTGTATCTTTCCAGTCTGTCCAGGTATACCCCACAGCTTTTTGGTGCCCTCTTTCGCTTAATAACCAGTCGGCCAGTTTCAAATATTTTTCTTCTCTGGTTGTTTTGTACAATTTCACCAATGCGAGCTCCAGTTCCTGGTGGCCGGTTACCCAATCTCTTTTACCCGGGCCAAATAAAGAATTAAAATGATTGGCAAAACGGATAGCCACATCTAATAATTTTCTTTTCCCGGTTGCATCATAATAAGCAACCGCTGCCTCTATTAAATGGCCGCCATTATAATCTTCGTGCATACTCATATCCGTCCAGCGTTTTTCAGGAAACTGCAGGCTGTAATAAGTATTGATATAGCCATCTGCTAATTGCGAAGCAGCAATCAGATCTATCCATTCATCGGCTTTTTTTTGCATGGCTGCATCGGGATGGTTTTTTAATGAGTAAGCCATGGCTTCGAGTGCTTTGAACACATCCGAATCATCATAAAATATTCCTTTAAATTTACCTTTCTTTTTGCCGGCTGCAATTTCAAAGTTTTGAATACGGGGTGTTTTTACTTCTGTCTGATCAATACAAACCGGGATGGTTACCAATGATACTTTTTCAATTTTTGGTTTCCAGAATTCATCCGTGATCTGTACATGTGAAAAATTAACATTCTGGTATTGCTGCAAGGCATTCTGTGAAAAAACAATACCGGTATTAAACAAGCAAAGTAAAGACAGTAGTTTTTTATTAACAGGCATAGCGGTTCAGTTTGATTGGCTGATACAAGATAGGATATTTTAGAGGGTTGAAAAAAGCGGATAATGCTGAAGTTTTCCCCGTATTTTCTGATTACTTACCCATGTTCGGACCACCTGGCTTTGAGTCTTCCCGACTTTTAACCGTATTTTTATAAAGCATGGGAAATTTTCAGATCATTATTTTTCTATTAGCGGTACTCATCAGTTTATCGGCTATAATTGAGCGGATAAAAATCCCGCAACCTATTCTGCTCGTAGTGGCGGGGTTATTGATTGGTTTTATTCCATCCCTGCCGGACCTCGCATTAGATCCGGATATCATTTTTCTTATTTTTCTTCCGCCATTATTATTTGATTCAGCATCACAAACTTCCTGGCACGATTTCAAGGCTGATATCAGGCCCATCTCGGCACTTGCTGTGACGCTTGTATTTTTTACTACTATGGCGGTGGCGGTAACTGCACATTATTTGGTGCCACATTTTGGCTGGCCCCTTGCCTTCTTATTAGGTGCCATTATTTCTCCTACAGATGCGGTGGCCGCAAGCGGTATTATTAAAGGATTGAACCTGAACAGAAGGGTTATGACCATACTTGAAGGAGAAAGCCTTGTTAATGATGCTTCTGCACTGATCGCCTACCGACATGCACTCACTGCTGTACTTACCGGCAGTTTTGTTTTTTGGGAAGCAGGTCTGCAATTTTTAGTAGTAGCCGGAGGCGGTATATTAGCGGGTATTGTGGTAGGCTATATATTGGTATTCATTCATACAAAAATTACCAATAATCCTTTGGTAGAAACAGGCCTTAGTTTGCTTACTCCTTATCTGGCGTATATCGCAGCAGAGGGAATACATGTATCAGGAATATTATCTGTAGTAACTACGGGGCTGATTATTTCGTGGCGGTCACCTGAAATATTTTCTTATCAAACAAGGATGCGCACAAGGGTAATATGGGATACCATTGTTTTCATGTTAAATGGATTTGTATTTATTTTGATTGGCCTTCAATTGCCGGCTATTTTAAAACAGGTAGTCAATTATTCAACGGAACAATTGATCGGGTATGGTATCATCATCAGTCTGGTAACGATCCTTGTAAGGATATTATGGGTATTTGCCGGTGCATATGCGACCAAGATGTTTCATCCGAAAAAAGG
>JAYTOS010000243.1:0-35116 GCA_043747705.1 Bacteroidota bacterium | reverse complement strand
CGGAAATTCATTACCGGGTTTTCTATCTTTTTTATTTTCTGGATCATTTTTGATTACATGAAAGCATTTCCGAATTATCTCTACCATTCGGTTCATATTGAAAGCCTTTACAGGGCAGAAAAAAGGGTATTCGGTATCCATGTGAACAACCTACTTCTTACCCCGAATGAGTTTTGGTTACAGCACAGCAATACTTTTCTCGATGTAGTAGCTGGAATTTTTTATCTTTGCTGGGTACCTGTGCCGCTTGTATTTGCGGGGTATTTATTCTTTACCAACAAAACGGCATTCCTGCATTTTTCGCTTACATTTTTATTGGTTAACCTGATCGGGTTTATTGTATATTATCTCTATCCGGCGGCACCTCCCTGGTATATGCAGCAACATGGATTTGCTTTTCTTGCCAGCACACCTGGTAATACAGCCGGACTGGAAAGATTTGACCACTTTTTTGATACAGGTATTTTTAAATCCCTATACAGCAAAAGCTCTAATGTTTTTGCAGCAATGCCTTCACTGCATGCATCCTACCCGGTGATCGTTTTGTACTATGGCATAAAAAATAAAATGGGATGGATCAATGCTGTATTCACAGCGATCATGGCAGGTATCTGGTTTTCAGCCGTATATACCAGTCATCATTATGTGTTAGACGTATTGGCCGGAATCAGCTGCGCCATTACCGGTATTGGTTTATTTCAATGGGCAGTAAAAGGAAATCGTTCTGTTAAAAAATTTTTACAAACATTTGTCAGGGTGATTGAATAGTGGATAGTTTATAGCCCATGGTAAATGGACTACCCGCATTCATAACTTTTCGTTTATAATTATTTACAGATATTTGTCTAATGGCAATCATAAAACCGTTCAAAGCCCTCCGTCCACAGCCACAGCTGGCAAAACAGGTAGCCAGTCTTCCCTACGATGTATTAAACAGCGCAGAAGCGAAAAAAGAAGCACAGGGAAACCATAGTTCCTTCCTGCATATTACCAAAAGTGAAATAGACCTGCCGGATACCATCGACGTACATGATGCTGCGGTATATGAACAGGCAAAAGAAAACCTGGCAGCTTTTATTCAGCGCGATATTTTATTCCGCGAATCAAAAGAATGTTATTATATCTACCAACTGATCATGAATGGCCGCAGCCAAACAGGGTTGGTATGTGTTAGCAGTGTGGATGATTATGAAAATGATATCATTAAGAAACATGAATTTACGCGCCCGGAAAAAGAGCAGGACAGGATTAACCACATAAAAACAGCAGGTGCACAAACCGGTAATGTTTTTCTTGCCTACCGCGATAACCCATCGGTTGATGAACTGATCAACCAATGGAAAAAAAGCAAATCTGCCGTGTATGATTTTACTGCCGATGATGGCATACAACATACTATCTGGATCGTAAATGACAGTAAGGTTTCTGACCGGATTACCGATTTATTTGCCACAGAGATACCCTTCACCTATATCGCAGACGGCCACCACAGGGCAGCTTCTGCGGCCAAAGTGCGAAAAACATTGGGTACTTCAGCAACAGAGGGAGCAGATTATTTTTTAACTACGCTTTTCCCCTCCAACCAGCTGCATATAATGGATTATAACCGTTTGGTAAAGGATCTGAATGGACTGACACCGAAAAATTTTATAAAAGAACTGGGCAGGCAATTCAAAGTAGAACTGATCAGTAAAGAAGCCTATCGCCCCGAAACACCGCATACATTTGGACTATATATGGATCAGAACTGGTATAAGCTTACCGCAAAAGAAGGAACTTTTACTACTGACCCCATCGGCATACTGGATGTTACAATCTTACAGAATAATGTGCTCGATAAATTACTGGGTATAAAAGACCAGCGAACCGATAAGCGAATTGATTTTGTAGGCGGTATCCGCGGCTTGGGCGAATTGGAAAGAAGGGTGGATAGTGGCGAGATGGCAGCAGCATTCAGTATTTATCCCGTAACCATAGAACAGTTATTTAATATAGCAGACAGCGGAAATGTAATGCCCCCTAAAAGCACCTGGTTTGAACCCAAATTAAGGGATGGATTGCTTACACACCTTATATATGAATAGTGCCCATTACCCATACAGGCTGATTGGTTAAAAATTATCGTATGAAATACCTACTCATTTTTTGTCTTTTTATTGGTGGAGCGAATATTGTTTTTGCGCAACAGCAAACTGCCGCACAATTGCGGGAAACTGCTAAAACCCTCATGCAACAGGGCGATTTTGACAATGCGATCCTTACATTGACCCGTGCCAGACAACAGGAGCCAAAGAATATAGAAGTAATGAAAGACCTTTCTTTTGTCAACTATTTAAAAAGAGATTTTGGCAAAGCGATTGAGATAGGGAAGGAACTGATAGAAAATTCTGCTGCCGATCAACAGTCTTTCCAGATACTGGGGCTTTCTTATAAAGCCATCGCTTCTTACAAGGATTGTGCTAAACTATACAAAACAGCATTGAATAAATTTCCGAACAGCGGTGTTATTTATAATGAATATGCCGAACTGCTGGCCATAGAGAATAATATGGATGAAGCAATTATGCATTGGGAAAAGGGTATTGAAACAGATCCCAATTACAGCAGTAATTATTATAATGCCACCATGTACTATATGCGCTCAAAAAACTGGATACGGGCATTGTTATATGGCGAACTTTTCCTGAATATAGAAAGCTATTCAACCCGAACTGAAGAAATTAAAACCAGGTTATTCGAGGCGTATAAGAACCTGTTTGCCCCAGGTGCAGCAGATCAGTTGCTGAATGCAAAAACCACAACAGCTTTTGAAAAAGCCGTACTTGGATTATTTGCCAAAACAGCCAGCGGGATGAAAGGGGGGATAACGGTGGAAAGCATTATCGCTATCCGTACCCTTTTTATTGTTGAGTGGTTACAAGGCAAGCAGCAATTATACCCATTCCGGTTATTTGATCACCAGCAATATTTATTGAATAACGGTCTATTTGAGGCGTATAATTATTGGTTGTTCAGCACTTCATTAAATCCGGATGCCTACCAGGTATGGCAAAACACGCATTCCAAAGAATTCGCCGGGTATAAAGCTTTCCAACAGTCCCGGGTATTTAAAATACCTGCCGGGCAATATTATTTTTCCCGTTAAAAAACTTCGAAACCACTCTGTAGGGCCGATGGATATACTATAGGCTTTTTTATATGTGCTTATTTGCCTAATTTGAAACGCCTAAACACCTTTTATGGAACCAACTAACGATGACCGGCTCTGGCGCATTGCCCGGAAAAGAGCCAATTTTAAAAAAAGCCTTTTCAGTTATTTAATCATTAATGCCTTTTTTTGGGGTATTTGGTGGTTTACCGGTGGGCGGGATACCGGCTTTCATCATTATCCCTGGCCAATATGGGCCATGTTAGGCTGGGGCATGGGCCTCGGCTTCCAGTATTTTGAAGCGTACCACGGAGATAAAAATGATATGGCAATAGAGGAGTATAAAAAGTTAAAAAAAGAAGAAGAAGAATAGACAAAGCGTGCGTCGTGAATAGTGAATACTCAATATTCACCACTTACTATTCACCACTCACCACTCACCACTCACCATTCACCACTCACCATTCACAATGACCATCAAAAGACTCTTCGACTGCTTAGACCATCAGTTGCAACATTTTCCAAAACAGGATATGCTGGCTGCCAAAGAAAAAGGCGAGTGGGTAAGCTATAGTACACAACAGGTAGCAGAAACGGTTAACCGGCTCAGTGCGGGGCTTTTACAATTGGGCGTAAGTGGCAAAGATATGTCGGCCGAAGGCAGCGATAAAATTGCCATTATCAGCAATAACCGTCCCGAATGGATATTTACAGACCTGGCAGTACAACAGCTGGGGGCCATACTGGTGCCTGTTTATCCAACCACCAACCCATTAGAACTGGAATTTATCCTGAATGATGCGGCGGTGAAATATATTTTTGTAAGTAATGAAGAATTGCTGCAAAAAATAAAAAGTGTAGCTGAAAAAGTCCCGTCCATAAAAGGCATTTATACCTTCGATAAAATATATGCTGCCTCGCACTGGAGCGAAATAACGGCAATGGCAGATGAAACATCATTGCAGCAGGTAGCGGCTATTAAATCGTCGATCCCTGCTTCACATCTTGCAACCATTATTTATACATCAGGCACTACAGGAACACCAAAGGGAGTAATGCTCAGCCATAAAAATATTTATAGTAACGTACAGTTTTCCAAAGAAAGTTTCCCCTTCAATGATGCGCCTGATACAAGGGTATTAAGTTTTTTACCGCTTAATCATATTTTCGAAAAAACCTGTACCTATATCTATCTCTATAGCGGCATCAGTATTTACTATGCAGAAAGCCTGGAAACCATCGGTGATAATTTGCGTGAAGTAAAACCGAATGGCTTTACCACGGTTCCGCGTTTATTGGAAAAAGTATTTGAAAGGATTATGGCCAAAGGCAATGAGCTGACAGGTGCCAAAAGAAAACTCTTTTATTGGGCGGTTGATCTTGCAGAGAAATATGATAACCGAGTAAGTGGTGGTGCCTGGTATAATATGCAACTGGCCGTTGCCAATAAACTCATCTTCACCAAATGGCGCGAAGCATTGGGAGGTAATGTTTCTTTTGTAATAACAGGTGGCGCAGCCTGTCAGGTAAAACTGCTCCGTATTTTTAATGCAGCCAAAGTACCTGTTTTTGAAGGCTATGGCCCAACAGAGAACAGCCCGGTGATATCTGTTAACCGTCAGGAAAAAGATGGCACAAAATTCGGAACCGTTGGTCCTATAATCAACGGTATCAATGTTAAACTGGCCGATGACGGCGAAATATGCGTAAGTGGCCCCTGTGTAATGGAAGGGTATTATAAACGTCCCGACCTTACTGCCGAAGCCGTAATAGATGGCTGGTTGCATACGGGTGACATAGGTGTATGGGAAGACGGTAAGTTTTTAAAGATCACCGATAGAAAAAAGGAATTGTTTAAAACAAGCGGCGGTAAATATGTAGCTCCGCAACCCATCGAAAACAAATTAAAGGAAAGTCCTTTTATTGAACAGGTAATGGTGGTTGGAGCAGAGAAAAAATTTGTTGGCGCATTGATAGTACCTTCTTTTCCGGCATTAAAAGAATGGATGAAGGATAAGGATATGGTATTTACCAGCAATGAAGAAGTAATTCATAACCCTCAGATACTGGAATTGTATAAAACCCTGGTTGAAGATTATAATAAATTCTTTAACCACGTGGAACAAATAAAAAAATTCGAACTCCTCCCGCGTGAGTGGACAATCGAAACCGGGGAAATGACTCCTAAAATGAGCCTGAAAAGAAAAGTGGTGATGGAGAAATTTAAAGATGCCTTCGACAGGATTTATGCCTGATAAAAGCCGCTGTAAAGCGGCTTTTATATAGTTTTATTTTTATATTGTGCTGGTCTTGCCCTGCCCCATATTTCAAGCAACCACTTTTTTTCATTTCAAAACTGCCTTATGTACAAGACTTTTCTGCTTTCCCAAAAAAATGTCATCCTCACTTTTGGCTTACTTCTTTTTTTAATCAGTTCAACGTATACCGGTGCACAAACAGCTAAAAAATATGATGCTGCAATAGTAGAAAAACTGAAGAAAGAGGCATTAGCATCTGTGGGTACAAAAGAAAAAGCCGTACAGGAAATGGTTGACATGGTTTTCAGTTTCGGCGAATTGGGTTTTCAGGAAATAGAAACGTCAAAATATATAACCGGTATCCTCGAAAAGAATGGCTTTACCATTGAGCGGGGTATTTCCGGCATACCAACGGCATGGATGGCGAAATGGGGTAACGGCAGTCCGGTAATTGCCTTGGGCAGCGATATTGATTGTATACCGAAAGCCTCGCAAAAACCAGGGGTAGCGTATAAAGACCCGATTGTGGAAGGTGCGCCCGGGCATGGCGAAGGACATAATTCAGGACAGGCAGTTATTATTTTCGCGGCATTGGCTGCAAAAGAAATCATGCAGAAAAATAATATCCCCGGTATATTGGTTATCTGGCCGGGCGTAGCCGAAGAACTGGTGGGTAGTAAGGCATGGTATATCCGGGATGGCTATTTTAAAAATATTGATGCCTGTATTTTTACCCATGTAAGCAGTGATTTTGGTTGCGATTATGGCGACCCCGGAATGAACGGGCTGGTATCCGTTAAATTTTCTTTTGACGGAGATGCGGCACACGCGGCCGGTGCACCATGGAGAGGCAAAAGCGCATTGGATGCCGTTGAACTCATGGATGTAGGCTGGAACTTTAAACGCGAACATTTAAAACCAACACAACGCTCGCATTATGTAATTACCGATGGGGGCGACCAGCCAAATGTGGTGCCTTCCAAAGCAAGTGTTTGGTATTATTTCAGGGAGAGAACATATGACGATATTCAAAGCATGTATGATGCAGGTATTAAAATAGCGCAGGGTGCGGCGATGATGACAGATACAAAAATGAATTACCAGATATTGGGAACCGCCTGGCCTGGGCATTTTAATAAAGCACTGGGGGCAGCCATGAATAACAATATTAAAACGGTTGGCTTTCCGCAATGGACCGAAGCAGATAAACAAATGGCCTTAGCTGTACAAAAATTAGTAGAAGCACCCAAGAAAGATAACCTGGGCAGGGAAATAAACGGGTTGCGAAATACAGTGGATACCTTAAAAGGATCTGTTCCTTTTTCCTGGGGCGGGGGCTCGGATGATATTGCTGATATCTCCTGGAATATACCCACTATCGTACTCAGGTACCCAGCCAATATTCCCGGAACCAAAGGCCACCATTGGGCAGATGCCATTGCCATGGCTACACCTATTGCACACAAAGGTTCTGTAGCCGGAGCCAAAGCAACGGCACTTACCTTGATTGACCTGTTTACCAATCCGCAAATACTGGTTGATGCGAAGGATTATTTTATCAATGTACAAACCAAAGAAGTTAAATATAAACCCTTCATCAAAGCCACGGATCCGCCGGCTATTTACCTGAATAAAGAAATAATGGATAGATACCGAGACCAGATGAAAAAATATTATTACGATCCTTCAAAATATACCACCTATTTGGAACAATTGGGCATTACCTATCCGACAATAGAAAAGAAATAAATATCCCGGCGACACTCATTTACGCAATGAATAATAATAAAGGTTGTGAGATAAGCTCACAACCTTTTTCTTTTACTTACGATTGCTTTCAGGACCTCCTTTGAAGAAACTAATCTTGGAGATTATCCAAATCTTACCGAAATTAGGCTTTGGCGAATAGCTGTTTGTGTGCGTAAAAACGTTAGATTATCAGGGTTCACGCACTATATTGTTGAATCAAATATCCATTCCGGGCACTATGGGAAGCACATCAATCTATCAATCTCTTTTCGATACCTCACAAAGTGCCTTTTTCTTTGCAAAAATAGATGGCACAATCCTTGAAGCCAACAAAGCTGCCTGCGACATGTTTGGGTATTCGGAAGACGAGTTAAAAAAATTGGGTGGCGCAAACCTCCTGGATACTTCAGACAACCTCTTTAGTCAGATGTTGAATATAAAGCAAAGGGAAGGAACGATAAAGGGCATTCTCACGGGCATAAGGAAAAATGGGGAATATTTCCCGGTTGCCTACTCATCTGTTAGATTAAAAAATGCAGATGGCGAAGACATCGCCAGTATTGTTGCTACGGATATTTCAGACCAAAAAAACCAGGAATATAAACTCACACAATTACTGGAAGAAACCCAGAAAGCCCATCATAAGGAAAATGAAAGCAGGGCATTATTGGAGAATGTGCTGGATAGCATTACTGACGGTTTTTTTATTGTTGACCGAAACTGGAAAATCCTTTTCTGGAACAAAGCTGCTGAAATAGTACTTCGAAAAAATAAACATGCATTGATTGGAAAAGACCTGTGGGAAGAGTTCCCCGACTTTATAAGGCTTAAGGAACATGTAAATTATGCGATACTTTTTGAACATAAAAAATCTATTCGTTTTGAGGAGTATTTTCCAGTGTATAAGATTTGGGCGGATGTGAGCGTGTATCCATCAGACAATAATTTATCCGTTTACTTTAAAGATGTTACGGAAGTTAAGAATTTACGGACATTGGAAAGGCTGGAAAGAGAAGTATTGGAAATGAATGCACGGCCGGATAGCCAGATCGGGCAAATACTGAATTTTTACCTTAGGAAAATAGAAGGAATTCATGAAGGGATGATCTGTTCCGTATTGCGTTTGGAAGGTGACCGGTTATATAACTGGGCATCACCCAACCTGCCCGAAAGATACTGTGGAGCAATTGAAGGCGCACAAATTGCCGACAATGCCGGCTCATGCGGCACAGCTGCTTTTTTAAAAGAAAAAGTAGTGGTTGTTGATATTGAAAATGATCCCCGGTGGGCATCCTATAAACACCTTGCGTTGGCAGAAGGATTAAAATCCTGTTGGTCATTTCCTGTGATGGATTCAGATAACCAGGTAATGGCAACTTTTGCTATTTATTATAAAAAAATAAAAGAACCCACACAGGAAGAAGAAAATACATTAGAAAGGGCCAAGAACCTTTTGACGATCATTCTTGAAAATAAATTATCGGTAGAAGCCGTAAAATCGAGTAACCAAAATTATGATATGGTTGCCCAGGCTACCAATGATGCAATATGGGATTGGCATATAAAGGCTGATGAAGTGATACGGACAGGAAGGGGATTGAAAACATTGTTTGGATATGAAATGGAAGAGCCGTTGCTTGAAAAAGATTTCTGGTACAAACGCATACACCCGGAAGATCTGCCGGAGGTTGTAGAAAAACAAACCAGGATAATAAATGACCCTTCAGAATTGTACTGGGAGGACGAATATCGGTTCCTGAAAAAAAATGGCAAGTATGCATACGTGTATGACAAAGGGTTTATTATACGCGATGAAACAAAAAAAGCCATACGGGTGATCGGTGCTACACGGGATATTACAGACCGGAAAGAAAATGAAGCACTATTACTTGAACTGAATAACCGGTTAAAACAAAGGGCCGATGAATTAACTGCCTCCAATGTTGAACTGGAGCGGTTTGCCTATATAGCGTCACACGATATGCAGGAACCGCTTCGAATGATCACCAGCTTCCTGCAATTGTTTAAGAAAAAATATGAAGACCAGATTGATGAAACAGCGGAACAGTATATTCATTTTGCGGTAGATGGTGCCGACAGGATGAAAAAACTTATCATGGACCTATTGGAATATTCAAGGGTAGGTTCTAATAAAGAAAACTTTGAAACGATTGATACAAATGGCCTGCTAAATGAAGTAGTAAATGTATTTTTGACGCGCCTGGATGAAATGCAGGCAACGGTAACCATTGATAATCTGCCGGATGTAAAGGCAAATAAGACACAATTGTTCCAGTTATTTCAAAACCTTATCGGTAATGCATTAAAGTACCATAGTGGTAATTCACCCCATATTCACGTGGGGGGTAAAGAAGAAGGAGGGTACTATTTATTCACTGTCAGGGATAATGGGATTGGTATCAAACCGATTTTCTTTGAGAAGATATTTGTTCTTTTCCAGCGGCTACACCATAAGAATGAATACAGTGGTACAGGTATTGGCCTGGCTATCTGTAAAAAAATCATTGAGCGGCATAATGGGAAAATATGGGTTGAATCGGAACCCGGAAAAGGAAGTTGTTTTTATTTTACGATCAGTAAATTAGTGGATGAGCGCAGATTTAATTAAAAACTGCCAATATAATTTTACATAATTAAGAGGGAAGATCAATTGATAACTAATGGCCATAGCAGAAAGTAACACGTCAATGTCAATACTGATTGTTGAGGATAACCCCGGCGATCTTTTTCTACTGGAAGAAACATTACGGTTAACCCGTTTGCCATTCAACAGGATATTTACTGCAACCAGTGCAGAAGCGGCGATCAGGATATTGAATGAAGAGGTACTTAGTTTGGTACTGCTTGATCTCTCGTTGCCGGATAGTTCGGGGTTTAATTCGTTTTCCTACGTACAGAAATACGCCGACATTACGCCCATTATTGTTCTTACCGGTCTTGCGGATATGGAACTGGCATTAGACACTATGGCTAATGGTGCACAGGACTATTTGATTAAAGGCGAATTTGACGAAAGGTTATTGTCAAAATCCATTCAATATAGTATTGAGCGTAACAGGATCCGGCTAAGTTTATTAGAAAGCAATGAGAGCTACCGTAACCTTTTTTTTAACAACCCCATGCCCATTTTTATTTGGGATTTACATACACTCGAAATTCTCGAAGTTAATGACGCAGCCCAACATGAATATGGATATACGCGCGAAGAATTATTAAAAATGAAAATACTTTCCCTGCGGCCTGAAACGGATTATCCCAGATTTAAGACCTTCGCAAAAGAATTTATAGAAGCCGGGATACTGCAAAATACGGGAGTATGGGAACATATTAAAAAAGATGGCACATTGATGGTACAGGATATATTTTCTCAACGAATTGATTATAAAGGTATTTCGGCGATATTAGCCATCCACAAGAACATCACTGAAAAAGTAAGGCTGGAAGAAAAACTGGAAGAGGAACGTTTGTTAAAACAGAAAGAAATTACAGAAGCAATTATACAGGTACAGGAAAAGGAACGGTATGAAATAAGTACCGAATTACACGATAATGTAAATCAGCAACTAACAGTAGCGATGATGTATATCGCTTCGGCACAACAGAAATTTCCGAATGATTCGGAATTATTGAAACAATCTTCCGGTTTTATCCTGAATGCCATTGAAGAAATACGCAAACTGTCGCAAACACTGGTAACCCCACTGATCAAACATTTTGGTTTGAGCAAGGCTATTGAAGGGTTATTGGATGATGTGTCTGCTGTTAACACATTTCAGATTGAGCTGACTGCCGATACTTTTTATGAAGACGATATCAAATACGATTTTAAATTAAGCATCTTCCGTATCGTACAGGAAGTGATGAATAATATCATCAAACATGCAAAAGCAACAACGGTAAATATTGAACTGATCAGGGGTCAACACCATATTTACCTGAACATCGCAGATAATGGTATTGGCTTCGATGTATACCAGCAAAGAAAGGGGATAGGCATTTACAATATCATCAGCCGGTCCGATTTATACAACGGAGTGGTTGATATCCAATCATCACCCGGCAATGGCTGCCGTACCAGTATTACTTTTCCGTTGAAGGATAATATTTTATTGTAAGGCTACATACCCGGCTGTTTTAATTGCCAGCCGGTTTTTCTTTTTTCTTCGTCAACCATTTGCTTCACATCCAATAATAATTTTTTCGCGTCGTACACGATGCCGTCTTTGATAGTGTATAACACACCGCCTGTTCTCACTGCTTTGTTATCCTTGTTTAACTCAATGGCACCTGTTCCATACAATACCTGTAAATTTTTTAAAGGGTTCGCGTTAACGATTATGATGTCTGCCAGTTTACCTGCTTCCACGCTGCCAATCTCTTTATCCATACCCAATACCTGTGCGCCGTATAAAGTAGCTGAGCGGATCACTTCCAATGGATGAAAACCTGCTTCGCGCAGGAGCTCCAGTTCGCGTATATAGCCGAATCCGTAGGTTTGATAGATAAACCCGTCATCTGATCCGGCAGTAACGCGGCCACCGCGGTTCTTATATTCATTGATGAATGTCATCCATAAACGATAATTATTTTTCCATTCCACTTCCTGCTCCGTACCCCAACTATGCCAGTAGGAACCATGCGACTGCAGGCTGGGTTCATAAAATTGCCAGAGTGAGGGGAGTGTATATTGCTCATGCCATTCTGCACGCCTTGCCCTTTGCAGGTCGCGGTTGGCATCATAAATGTTGAACGTAGGATCAATGGTAAAATCAAGTGCAATTAATTGGTTCATTACTTTATTCCAGTGCTCACTAAAAGGTGCGGCCGCCTGTTTCCATAATTTACCGGCTTCTTCAAAACGGTTTTGCTCATCATTGTAATTATAATCCAAAGGAAAATTCTGTATGGTCTTATCTGTAAAAAGGGCTTCAGGTAATCCATACCAATGCTCCATACTTGTCATGCCAGCCTGTGCTGAATTAAGTACATTCCATCTGGCCACATCTGTTTGTGCATGGTGGCAGCAGGAGCGTAATCCCAGCTTTTTATTTTCACGAATGGCTGCGTCCATCACTTCCGGTGATGCGCCAAAGAATTTAATACCATCCGCACCTTTTTTTGCATTTTCCTGTACCCATGCCCGCGCCTGGTCAGCGGTTACGATAGGTGTTTTACTCCCCTGACCAAATGCCGTATAAGCGAATATTCTTGGTGCCGTAATCAGATTTTCAGCACTCTTTTTCTTTTCATCCAATACCCAGTCCAATCCATTTCCTGCGGATGGGTCGCGAATGGTGGTAATGCCATGCGCCATCCATAATTTAAAAACATATTCTGCCGGCGTGCCTTGTGCTGTGCCGCCAATATGCGCATGCACATCAATAAGGCCAGGTAGTGCAAACATACCCTCGCAATTAAGTTCTTTACCCCTTGTTTTGAGTTGTGGCCTTCTGGCTGGATCAATGGTTGCACCCGGACTGCCAAATGAGCTGATCTGTACGATCCTGTTCTGTTCAATTACAATATCCACCGGTCCCATTGGAGGCGCACCGGTTCCATTAACAAGGGTAACGCCGCGGATAATCAGTTGGGTATAAGGACCCATTCCTTCTTTACGTTCAGGTGCTTTGGCAATTTGTGCCTGCGATACACAACCTATCATCACAAGCAGAATAGTTGCCAATAAGCCGGTCATTAATTTTCTCATAGCGTAAGATTGATAATGAAATATACAAATTATATATACCCTGAAAGAATATCAGGATTCATTCTTTCTTTTGGCATCATTGTATTTCTGCCTGATAATATTTTGTACCGGTTGGTTATTGATCTTACTTTCGAGCCAGGATATTATATCGAGGTACATAAAAGCCCGACTTTCTAAACGGCTCTTCTCCAGTGGCTGCAAGGCGGCTCGTAACATTTGAAACTGTGGCTTTAACTCTCTTGGCGATAAACGGAATGAGATCCGTAAAAACCTGAATACTTCTTCTTCCACAGTACTCAGGTTTTGCATTTTATACATGAAACGATAAACCGATTTCAACAGGTACTCAAGCAGATCGAAATTGCCCAATTCATAATGTGCGATTAAATGCAATAACCGGGCATAACACTGGAGATCGGTTCTCAGGTCTACTTTCCAGTTAATAATCTTATTCAGGTAATCAATACTTTTATCAAAATTACCACTGCCAAAATATAGCGAGGCGATCTTATAATAAAAAACCAGAATGCGGTGCCTGTCAAGGTACAACTCATACTCTGCCAGCTTCTCTTCAATATACGGCACCAGCTCCAAACCTTTAGTGAATGTGCCTTCCATAAAATGTTTGTTAAGGCGGGCGATATTCAAATAAACAAAAGTCTGTATCAGGTTATTCTGGTTATGTTGAATAACAGGTGTTTGGATGAAGGCTTCAAAAATACCAATAGTATCATTAAATTTCTGGTAATTGCGAAGATCAAAATGGGCACCCATTAAATTATGTAAGCCCTTAATATAGTGGGCCGTTTCAACTTCAATCATCCTGGGTTCATTGTCAAACAAGTCAACCCATTTTTGGCAATAGCGGTAATATAAAAGAAAATTCTGTGTGATGAATGCATGCCAGCAATGGCATTGGTAAAGGTATAACCTTTCATAAAAACCTTTACAATCCTGCGACTGCTGAATAATTTCATGGTTAAGAAATACGTCTACAGCTGCTGTATCTGCTGTATTTCGGGCATGCCCGTTTTTTATATACCAACTATATAATTGTAAGGATAAATTTGATAAGCCGCTGATCAGTCTCAGGCGATAGTTCACTTCTTCTACCTCGGCACTTAACCTGTCGGCCCTATCCTGCATACTCCGGGTAATATGTAATGCCTCTATTTTTTTCTCCATGAATAACACCTGCAAAAGATAAGTTAATTGATTATTGGCTCTTGCCAGATCTTTTACCTTGTCTAATATCTTCAGGCTTTGCAGGTATAGTCCTTTATTATATAGCAGGCGTGCAAAGTCTAATTGTTCGTGCAGCTGAAGGTCAATATTTTCTTCCTGGTTCAGCAGTCGCAGGCTGGTGAGTATTTCGCGGTATAAATGTGCTTTCAGGTTGGAAAGCTGTTGTTTTTGGATAGCGGGATTCTTCAGCAATAAATGCTCCTCATCGTACAGCTTCATTTTCTCAAGGGCATCAAATAACTGTATCACTTTCAGGTCGCCGGAAGCTGAATTTCGTGTCATAAACAGCTTGAAATTCCGCTTTTCCGATCTTTCGAGTGATTGGATCAATTGAAATAAGGCATCTGTAGAACGGTTGGGCATCGTAATTTATTTATACTAAAATCCAATACAGATAAGGCTTTTGGGCGAAATCATACACTTTATAGAGTGTAAAATACCCCCAATTTTGATCTCTTATCCTGTACATAGTAAACTATATTCGGAAATGACAGGCTATCTGTTTGTTATTAAAGGCAACCGGTAACAAAATTAAATAGCCTGTCTTTTCATCTTACCTATCGTATAAAATAAATATTAATGGATCAGCAAGTCTTCATATTCGACACAACGCTGCGTGATGGTGAACAGGTACCGGGCTGTAAACTCAATACCAAAGAGAAGCTGGCACTGGCACTAAAACTGGAAGCATTGGGGGTTGATGTAATTGAAGCAGGCTTTCCTATTTCAAGTCCCGGCGATTTTGAATCCGTTACACAAATATCCAAAATCATAAAAAATGCAACGGTATGTGGTCTCAGCCGTGCCGTGCAAAAAGACATAGAAGTAGCCGCACAGGCATTGAAATATGCCAAACGCCCCCGTATCCATACCGGTATCGGCACCTCTGATTTTCATATCAAAGCAAAGTTCAACACAACACAGGAAGAAATATTACAACGTGCCGTGCAGGCCGTAAAATGGGCCAGGAATTTTACAGATGATGTAGAATTTTATGCCGAAGACGCAGGCCGTACAGAAAACGGATACCTGGCCCGCGTAATTGAAGCTGTGATAAAAGCCGGTGCTACCGTTGTAAACATACCCGATACAACCGGTTATTGTTTGCCACATCAATATGGAGAAAAGATAGCGTACCTGGTAAAAAATGTATCCAATATTGATAAAGCTGTCATCTCCTGTCATTGCCATAACGACCTCGGTCTTGCTACTGCCAATTCTATTGCAGGCGTGATTAATGGTGCCCGGCAAATTGAATGCACCATTAACGGATTGGGTGAAAGGGCCGGTAATACATCACTGGAAGAAGTGGTTATGGTGATTAAACAACATAAACAATTGGGATTGCATACCAATATCCAAACCAAAATGCTTAACCCGCTAAGTCGCGAAGTGGCAGATACCATGCGCGTACCTGTGCAACCCAATAAAGCAATCGTAGGGGCCAATGCATTTTCACATTCATCGGGTATCCACCAGGATGGCTTTTTAAAAAATTCTTTAACCTACGAAATCATTAATCCTGAAGAAGTAGGTGCAGACGGAAGTAAGATCGTACTCACGGCCCGAAGTGGCCGCAGTGCCCTGGCATACCGTTTTCAAAAAATTGGTTACGAATTCAACCGGAATGACATAGATGTTCTATATGAAGCATTTTTACAGGTGGCAGACAGAAAAAAAGAAGTAGAGGAAATTGATCTGCACCAGCTGGCAAAGGAGTATAAACCCGAGCCGGCCACAGTTTAGGATTTTCTCATCAGTATAGTTTTAGTTTGAGTAGCGTGGTGTTTCTACACCACGCTTTATTTAAATCATTATGGCAAAGACATTATTCGATAAAATCTGGGACAAACACGTAGTACAAAAAATTGAAGAGGGTCCTTCTGTATTGTACATAGATAAACACTTTATACACGAAGTAACCAGTCCGCAGGCCTTTAATGGTATTGAAAAAAGGGGCCTGAAGGTTTTTCGCCCACAACAGGTAGTGGCAACAGCAGACCACAATGTGCCAACACTGAACCAGCATTTACCTATTAAAGATGAACTGTCGCGTTTGCAGGTTGAACAGCTTATTGAAAACTGTAAGAAACATAATATTGAATTATACGGCTTAGGTCACCCCTTCCAGGGAATTGTGCATGTGATAGGGCCTGAGCTGGGTATTACGCAACCGGGTATGACAATTGTATGCGGCGATAGCCATACCTCTACGCACGGTGCTTTTGGTGCCATCGCATTTGGTATTGGTACCAGTGAAGTGGAAATGGTATTTGCATCGCAATGCATGCTGCAAACCAAACCCAAATTAATGCGCATAAATATAGAAGGCGAATTACATAATAGTGTTGTTTCAAAAGATATTATTCTTTACATCATTTCAAAAATAACCTCGAGTGGTGCCACCGGGTATTTTGTTGAGTATGCAGGCACTGCCATTCGCTCGCTTTCAATGGAAGCGCGGATGACGATTTGCAACATGAGTATTGAAATGGGTGCCAGGGGTGGGATGATTGCGCCGGATGATACAACGTTTGCTTATATCAAAGGCCGCCAGTTTGCACCAGGTGAAAAACAGTGGGAGCAGAAGCTGAATGAATGGAAACAATTATACAGTGAGGTGGATTCAGTATTCGACATAGAAATAAATATCAATGCTTCAGAAATAGAACCCATGATCACCTACGGTACTAATCCGGGATTAGGTATTCCCATTAATGGATTGATACCGGTAACTGATACGATACCTGATGAAGGCGAAAGAAAAAACATCATCAAAGCCTTACAATACATGGGGTTAGAATCGGGTAAACCCTTGTTGGGGATGCCAGTACAGCATGTGTTTATTGGCAGTTGCACTAATTCGAGAATTGAAGACCTGCGGTTGGTTGCTGCTTTGGTAAAAGGCAGGCAGAAAAATAAAAACGTACAGGTGATGATTGTACCGGGATCGCAACAGGTAGCGAAGCAGGTACATGCAGAAGGGCTGGATAAAATATTTATAGAAGCCGGTTTTGAAATACGCCAGGCTGGTTGCAGTGCCTGTTTAGGAATGAATGAAGATAAAATTCCCGCAGGAGAATATTGCATCAGTACCAGTAACCGGAATTTCGAAGGCAGGCAGGGTGCAGGTGCGAGAACTTTATTAGCCAGCCCGTTAACGGCAGCTGCTGCGGCAATAACAGGGGTTGTAACAGATATAAGAGAAATGATTTAACATGTAAACGCCTAACGCAAAACGCCTAACGCAAAAAGCGGTTAGGCATTACGCATATAAAATGACACCATTAAAAAAAATAAACAGCCGCTTTGTTCCATTACCCATGGAGAATGTGGATACGGATCAGATCATCCCGGCACGTTTTTTAAAAGCGACAACCAGGGATGGGTTTGGAAAAAATCTTTTTCGCGACTGGCGTTATGAGAATAATGATGATACAAAACCGAAAAAAGATTTTGTGCTTAACCAGTCGCAATATAGTGGTGAGGTATTGGTAGCAGGTAAAAATTTCGGCTGCGGTTCTTCCAGGGAACACGCTGCGTGGGCATTGCAGGATTATGGTTTTAAAGCTGTGGTATCCAGTTTTTTTGCCGATATATTTAAAAACAATGCATTGAACAATGGCGTACTTCCTGTAAAAGTAAGTGACGTTTTTTTAGCGGAACTATTCGCACTGGGCAATGAAGCAACACTCAGTATTGATGTTGATAAACAAACGATCACGATTGATGCAACAGGTGCACAGGAAATATTTGATATCAATGTATATAAAAAAACATGTTTGCTTAATGGTTATGATGATATTGATTACCTCATAAACAACAGGCAGGCGATAGAAGCTTTCGAGAATATCCTCTAATCACTGAAGGAGGGATTGGAAAGCAGGTGACTAATATTATTTTGGTATTTAATAAAAAAGAAACGATTCAAAATTAAAACACAATTCCCCCTTAAGAGTGATAGGGGATGAGGCAATATGGAAAAACAAATCGCAGTAATATTAGGAGATGGTATTGGCCCGGAAGTAACACAGCAATCGATTAAAGTGTTGAACGCTATAGCGCATAGGTTTGGCCATGTATTTCACTACAGTTATGGGATCATGGGGGCTGATGCAATAGATAAAACCGGCAATCCATTACCGGATGAAACCATTGAAACCTGTTTAAAAAGTGACGCAATCCTATTTGGTGCCATCGGCCACCCGAAATATGATAACGATCCAACGGCTAAAGTAAGGCCGGAACAAGGTTTATTAAAGTTGCGGAAAGAGCTGCAATTGTTTGCGAATATACGCCCTGTCAGCACCTATCATTCATTGCAGCATTTATCTCCTTTAAAGAGTAAACAATTAAAAGGGGTTGACTTTATTATTTTTCGTGAACTGACAGGAGGCATTTATTTTGGTAAAAAAGAGATGAGTGAGGACCAATCGTATGCATCTGACCTGTGTGCTTACAGTAAGTATGAAATTGAGCGGGTATCGCACCTGGCATTTCAATATGCGCAAAAGAGAAAAAAGAAACTCACATTGGTAGATAAAGCCAATGTATTGGAAACATCGCGCCTATGGCGTAAAGTAGTACAGGAAATTGCCACGCAATACACGGATGTGAAAGTAGATTATATGTTTGTAGATAATGCAGCCATGCAGATTATACTTAACCCTGCACAGTTCGATGTAGTATTAACTGAAAATATGTTCGGTGATATTATCAGCGATGAGGCCAGTGTGCTTAGTGGCTCACTGGGTTTATTACCTTCTGCTTCCGTTGGTAATACAACTGCGTTGTTCGAACCCATTCATGGATCGTATCCGCAGGCGGCCGGAAAAGATATTGCCAATCCCCTGGGGTCTGTTTTATCGGCAGCTATGTTGCTCGATCATTTTCAAATGCGCGAAGAAGCTTTTGCTGTGCGGGAAGCAGTAGGCTGGACATTGGCCAATGGGTTCGTTTCAAAGGATATTGATCCGATTAATAACTATTCTACCACTGCGATCGGGGACCTGATTACAGATCATATAGAAAGGAATGCGGACACGGATAACAGCGGCAGTAATGCCAGTTTAAACCGGTCAACGATTATTTAATGATTGGAAAGTTTGTAAGGCTTTAATAGTTACAGGTACTAACGCACGTTTGTAAATAAAATGCATGTTTTACTAAAATAGTTACAACAGTTCTTTGTTTTTTGAGATGGTGGGAGTATTTTTGTTCTAATAAACCATCCATGTTGAATAGCAGACCAAATAATGTCAACTCAGTTATCACGATAATTACTATTGTGATCGTCATTATTATTCCTGCACTGCATGGAGGATGAGTCTGTATCTGGTAAAAAAATACTTAGCATATAAGCCCCGCCTCCAAAAAGGCGGGGCTTTATTTTTTATAACCGTCAAAACAAAGTACAAAACACACCGTATGGCAAATTATTATAACGAAAAGACAATACTCTACCTCAATGGTGATTTTATAAAAGCATCGGAGGCGAAAATGGATATGTATAGCCAGTCATTTCATTATGGTTATTCTGTTTTTGAAGGTATCCGTGCCTATAAAACTGTTGAGGGAGAAACAAAGATCTTTAAAGCAGAAGCGCATTTTGAAAGATTGAAAGCATCTGCGCAGGCATTGAACCTTCCCTATGCTTACGCAACAGATGAGTTGATAGCGGCAACTTATGAAGTATTAAAACGAAATTATTTTCAGGATGCCTATATCCGCCCCGTTGTATATGCTCCGGCGAATATGAGTTTTGGTTTGAATACCGAATCTTTTATCGTGATTGAAGCATGGGAGATGGCAGCTTTTTTAGGCGATAAATTATTAAGGATTATGACCTCCTCTTTTCAACGGCCCAATCCCAAAGGTTTTAAGATACATGCCAAAGCAGCGGGCCATTATGTGAACTCGATCCTTGCCAGTCAGGAAGCAAAGAGCCTGGGATATGACGAAGCATTGTTGCTGGATATGAATGATAAAGTGGCAGAAGCACCGGGTGCCAACGTATTCTTTGAAAAAAACGGAACCTTATTTACACCCGCTACCGGAAATATTTTACCGGGTATTACTAGGGCAACGGTATTGGAGCTTTGTGATGAACTGAATATACCTGCGAAAGAAAAAATATTTTCGAAAGAAGACATGTATGGAGCCGATGCCGCTTTTTTCTGCGGTACCGCAGCGGAAGTGATCGGCCTGGCATCACTCGACGATAAACCGTTTACCATGCCCTGGGAAAATACAGTAAGTAAATTAATACAGGATACGTATAAAAACCTGATAGTAGAAAAAAAACAGGAATTAATAAATGAGATTTCAGGTGTTGAGTAATGTTACTGCCGTACAAGTGAGTGACACAACCAAAGTTGATAAAAGATATACAGCCGGATAAAAAAAGAAAAGAATGCCAAACGAAATTAATAAGTACAGTAAAACACTAACGCAGGATATTACACAACCTGCAGCACAGGCTATGTTGTATGGGATCGGCTTAACAGATGATGACCTGAAAAAAGCACAGGTGGGCGTGGTAAGTATGGGCTACGATGGTAATACCTGTAACATGCATTTGAACGACCTGGCTAAATTAGTAAAACAGGGTGTATGGGAAAATGATATGGTTGGCCTGATCTTCAATACGATTGGTGTGAGTGACGGAATGAGTAATGGAACAGACGGCATGCGTTATTCATTGGTGAGCAGGGACCTGATTGCAGATTCGATAGAAGCAGTATGTGGCGCACAATATTATGATTCTTTGATCGCGTTACCCGGTTGCGATAAAAATATGCCCGGCTCTATAATGGCCATGGGCCGTTTGAACCGACCGGCCATTATGGTGTATGGCGGAACGATTGCACCAGGGCATTATAACGGCCAGGATTTGAATATCGTTTCTGCGTTTGAAGCCTTGGGACAGAAACTGGCTGGACAGTTAAGTGACGCTGATTTTAAAGGGATCATTCAGCATGCTTGTCCGGGTGCGGGTGCCTGTGGAGGCATGTACACCGCTAACACGATGGCATCGGCGATTGAAGCTTTGGGTATGAGTTTGCCGTATTCTTCTTCTAACCCGGCATTGAGTGAAGAGAAACAGAAAGAATGTTTAGACGCAGGGAAAGCGATCAGGATATTGATGGAAAAAGATATCAAGCCAAAAGATATCATGACGAGAAAAGCTTTTGAAAATGCGATAACCCTTGTGATGGTAATGGGTGGCAGCACCAATGCAGTATTGCATTTGATAGCCATGGCAAAAAGTGTAGATGTGGAATTAACGCAGGATGATTTTCAAACCATCAGTGATAAAACCCCGGTATTAGCGGATTTTAAACCGAGTGGTAAATACTTAATGCAGGACCTGCACCAGTATGGCGGCGTTCCCGCTGTGATGAAATATATACTGAAGAAAGGGATGTTGCATGGCGATTGCCTGACAGTAACCGGTAAAACGATTGCAGAGAATGTAACACTGGCACCCGACCTTGATTTTGAACAGCAAAAAATAATACTACCTGTGGAACAGGCAATAAAGGCAACGGGTCATTTACAGATACTCTACGGCAATTTAGCGGAGGGTGGAAGTGTAGCCAAGATCAGTGGAAAAGAAGGAGAATTATTTGAGGGTCCGGCAAGGGTGTTTGACGGAGAACAGGAACTGATTACAGGAATTAATTCAGGAAAAATAAAAAAAGGAGATGTAGTGGTAATCAAATACGTAGGACCGAAGGGTGCACCGGGTATGCCTGAAATGTTGAAACCCACATCGGCCATCATCGGTGCAGGATTAGGCAAGAGTGTTGCGCTGATTACAGATGGGAGGTTTAGTGGCGGTACGCATGGTTTTGTAGTAGGACATATTACACCCGAAGCTTATCAGGGAGGATTGATTGCATTGGTGAAAGATGATGATATGATAGAATTAAATGTGGCTACAAAAAAAATGACATTAAAAGTATCCGCAGAAGAAATTGCGCAACGCAGGGCAGTATGGAAACAACCTGCATTGAAAGCAACGAAAGGGGTATTATTTAAATATGCACAGCATGTGAAAGATGCTTCGCAAGGATGTGTTACGGATGAGGCTTAATAATTAGTGATTAATAATTGGTAATTAAAAAATTGCAGAAGATGGAAACGCTTGATTTGAAAAAAGAAAAAACTCAGGACACAACGAAAGAAACCATTTCTCTTTCAGGTTCACAGGCAGTTCTTGAAGCATGTATTGCCGAGGGGGTACACACCATTTTTGGATATCCCGGTGGTGCCATCATGCCTATTTACGATGCATTGTATGATTATAACGATAAACTAAAACATATTTTGGTGAGGCATGAGCAGGGCGGTGTCCATGCTGCACAAGGGTATGCACGCTCGTCGGGCAGAGTGGGTGTTGTATTTGCTACCAGTGGCCCCGGTGCTACCAATCTGGTAACCGGCCTCGCAGATGCCATGATAGACAGTACCCCATTGGTAGCCATAACAGGCCAGGTGTTTGCACATTTATTAGGTACTGATGCTTTTCAGGAAACAGATGTGATCAATATTACCACACCGGTTACCAAATGGAATTACCAGGTTACCGATGCAACAGAAATACCTGCCGTATTGGCAAAAGCATTTTATATAGCCAGAAGCGGAAGGCCGGGACCGGTGTTGATTGATATTACCAAGAATGCACAGATACAGAAATTCGATTATAAGGGTTATAACAAATGCAATCATGTTCGCAGTTACCGTCCGAAGCCGATCGTTAGAAAAGAGTACATAGCCGAAGCGGCAAAGTTGATCAATGCAGCGGAAAAGCCATTTGTAATTTTTGGGCAGGGTGTGATATTGGGGAAAGCAGAAAAAGAATTCAAAGCATTTATTGAGAAAGCGGGTATTCCATCTGCATGGACGATACTGGGTTTAAGTGCCTTGCCAACCGACCATCCATTGAATGTAGGCATGTTAGGGATGCACGGTAATTATGGTCCGAATGTAATGACCAATGAATGTGATGTACTGATCGCGGTAGGTATGCGTTTTGATGATCGTGTTACCGGCCGCTTGGATAAATACGCCAGGCAGGCGAAAATAATACACCTGGATATTGATCCATCAGAAATAGATAAGAATGTAAAAGCAACCGTGGGTGTATGGGGTGATTGTAAAGAGACATTACCCCTTTTGACAAAATTAGTTGACGCAAAAGTTTATCCGCAATGGGTAGAAAAATTCAGGGCCTGCGACAAGGAAGAAAATAAGGAAGTGATATTTGAAGAGCTCCACCCATCCACAGAACAACTAACCATGGGCGAAGTGATCCGTAACCTGAATGAACTGACAAATGGTGATGCTATTATTGTTACAGATGTTGGCCAGCACCAGATGGTAACCTGCCGGTATGCAAAATTTAATGAATCTAAAAGCAATATCACATCGGGTGGATTGGGTACCATGGGGTTTGCCTTACCCGCCGCAATCGGTGCCAAGTTTGGCGCACCGAACAGAACCGTTGTTGCCGTTATTGGTGACGGTGGTATTCAAATGACCATACAGGAATTAGGTACCATCATGCAAACAGGATTGAATGTGAAAATCATGATCCTTAATAACCAGTTTCTTGGGATGGTACGCCAATGGCAACAGTTGTTTAATGATAAACGCTATTCATTTGTTGATATCGCGAGTCCCGATTATGTAATGGTAGCAAAAGGGTATGGTATTGAAGGACAAAAAGTAACCTTAAGGGAAACCTTGAAAAATGCATTGCAAACCATGCTGCAACATGATGGCCCTTATTTATTGGAAGTAATGGTTGGAAAAGAGAACAATGTATTTCCGATGGTACCGCAGGGATGCAGTGTGAGTGAGGTAAGGTTGAAGTAATATCCCCCGTTCCCCTGAAGAGGGAATTAGGGAAAAAAACATGCATGGGAAGAAAAAATATTTTTTTAAACGATTAATTAATTCTCTCTTAAGGAGGTTAGGAGTTTGGCTATGAAACAAGAATTTACCATAACCGTTTATGCCGAAAACCATATTGGTTTGCTGGTGCGTATTGCCACCATCTTTTCAAGAAGAAAGATCAATATTGAAAGCCTGAATACCTCCCCTTCAGAAGCGGAAGGTATTCACCGGTTTACGATTGTGATAGAAGAAACGGAAGAAGTAGTAAGGAAACTGGCACGCCAGATTGAAAAACAGGTAGAAGTACTGAAAGCCTATTATAATACAAATGAAGAGATCATCTGGCAGGAGCTTGCTTTGTATAAAGTACCCACTGATGAGATCGCAGAAAAAGTAAAAGTAGAAAGGTTATTGCGCGAGCATGGTGCCAGGGCGGTAGTAATACGCAAAGACTACACCATTTTCGAAACCAGCGGCCACCGCGAAGAAACAGATAAACTGGTAGAGGTATTGGCACCGTATGGCCTGATTGAGTTTGTGCGGAGTGCACGGGTGGCCATCATTAAAAACAGTAAGGGGTTTCATGAGAAACTAAAAGAGTTTGATGAAGCAGAACCGGGGGACGAATTGGTTGAGAATGAATTTTTGGACCGGCAGGATGAAGTGTTTACGATGTAATACCTCTATCGTTCTGAAGGTGGAGAAAAAACGCAATAATTTTTATAAATAGATAATTATCATTCCAAAACAACCTTCATTCCCCTTCAGGGGAGTAGCGGGTACAAACTAACAAAAATGGCAAAGTTAACATTCGGTGGGGTTGAAGAAAATGTAGTAACCCGTGATGAGTTCCCGCTCGCTAAAGCACAGGAAGTTTTAAAAAACGAAGTAGTAGCGGTAATCGGCTACGGTGTGCAGGGCCCGGGCCAGGCATTGAACCAGAAAGAGAATGGTATTAATGTGATCATTGGCCAGCGTAAGAACTCGAAAAGCTGGGATAAGGCAGTGCGCGACGGATTTATTCCCGGACAAACTTTGTTTGAGATTGAAGAAGCATTGCAACGCGGCACCATCATCTGTTATTTATTAAGTGACGCTGCACAGATAGCTATGTGGCCTACAGTAAAAAAACATTTAACGCCAGGTAAAGCACTCTATTTTTCACATGGTTTTGGTATTACCTATAATGAGCAAACCGGTATCATACCTCCGGCAGATGTAGATGTGTTTCTGGTGGCACCAAAAGGTTCAGGTACTTCTTTACGCAGAATGTTTTTACAGGGCCGTGGATTAAATAGCAGCTATGCTATTTTTCAGGATGCTACCGGACGTGCGTTTGAAAGGGTAGTATCGTTGGGTATAGCTATCGGTAGCGGGTATTTATTTGAAACAAATTTTAAAAAAGAAGTATACAGCGATCTTACCGGCGAGCGTGGAACACTGATGGGTGCCATACAGGGTATTTTTGCGGCCCAGTTCCAGGTGCTGCGTGCCAAAGGGCATTCACCTTCCGAAGCTTTTAATGAAACAGTTGAAGAACTCACACAATCACTCATGCCATTGGTTGCAGAAAATGGTATGGACTGGATGTATGCCAACTGCTCCACCACTGCACAACGTGGAGCATTGGATTGGTGGAAAAAATTTCGCGATGCGACCTTACCTGTATTTACAGAATTGTATGATAGTGTGGCAGCCGGTAAAGAAGCCGCTAGGTCTATTGAAAGTAATAGTAAGTCGGACTATCGCGAAAAATTAGAAGCAGAGTTGAAAGAATTACATGATAGCGAACTATGGCAGGCAGGTAAAACAGTAAGAAGTTTACGGCCTGAAAACCAGGGCGCAAAAGCCTAACGACTTACCCCAACGTTGCTTCGCTCGTCACCCCTCTCTATGAAATAGAGAGGAGTCAACCAGCGAAGTGTAGTTGGGGGTGAGTAAAAAAATAAAGATGCAAAACCAATCAACCATCACAACCCCAGCACTTGATTTTCAAACCGCTAAAGAACGGTTGAAAAAAGTAGTGAACAGGACACCGCTTACGTACAACCATAATTTGTCGCGTAAATACCAGTGCCAGGTTTTTCTGAAAAGAGAGGACCTGCAAGTAGTACGTTCTTATAAATTACGAGGAGCGTATAATATGATGAGCAGCCTGCCTCCGTTACAGTTGGAGAAAGGGGTAGTATGTGCAAGTGCCGGTAACCATGCGCAGGGATTTGCTTACAGTTGCAAAAAACTGAATGTGAAAGGAGTGGTATTTATGCCGATCATTACACCGAATCAAAAAGTTAGCCAGACTAAAATGTTCGGCGAAAATTTTATTGAAGTGAAGTTAACCGGCGATACCTATGATGATTGTGCTGTTGCTGCAAAAAAATATACAGAAGAAAAAGGGATGACGTTTATACCCCCTTTTGATGATATTAAAATTATAGAAGGGCAGGCAACCGTAGGAATCGAGATTTTAGAAGACCAGTCAGAGATTGATTTTCTTTTTATTCCTGTGGGCGGTGGTGGATTGAGTGCCGGGGTGGGCAGTTATTTCAAAACCTTCTCCCCGAGAACAAAACTGGTTGGTTTAGAACCGGAAGGGGCACCGTCTATGTTAGAAGCATTGAAAGCGGGCAAACCGGTAACCCTTGAAAACATAGAACGTTTTGTTGATGGGGCTTCTGTAAAACGCGTAGGCGATATCACGTTTAGCATTTGCAAAGAGGTACTGGATGATATGCACCTGGTACCGGAAGGAAAAATATGTTCTACTATTTTAAAGTTGTATAATGAAGATGCAATTGTGGTAGAGCCCGCAGGTGCTTTATCCATTGCAGCATTGGATGATTATGCTGATGTAATCAAAGGAAAGAATGTGGTTTGCATTGTAAGTGGCAGTAATAATGATATTGACCGTATGCAGGAAATAAAAGAACGCTCCCTGCAATACGAAGGGTTGAAACATTATTTCCTCATCCGTTTTGCACAACGCCCGGGTGCTTTAAAAGAATTTGTAAACCATGTATTGGGTCCCGATGATGATATCACCCGTTTTGAATACATTCAAAAACATAATAAAGAAACCGGGCCTGCATTGGTAGGGGTTGAGTTAAAATCAAGAAATGATTATGAGGCATTGGTGCAGAATTTAAATCGCTTTCATATCAATTATACTGAATTGAAGCAAAATGATAATTTATTCGGATACCTGGTATAATGAAACCTAATTTTCAGTATCTTCAATCACCCATAGTCAGCAATGCAAATACAACAGTTACATATTATATCTACCAGCCAAACAGTTACCTTGTTTGCAACTGCTATTACTACAACAACGACCCTGTAAAAGGGGTATACATTATCATATTATCACCGGGCTTATCAAAGCTGCTACTCAAAAAAAAAGAGATCAGTATATCATCCTATTCTAAACTTCCCATTGGGAATAAGTATCCATTCATATGCAGGTATTAAAATTCGGCGGTAGTTCGGTAGCTAATGCCACCAACATACAGAAAGTAGTAGCTATTGTACAGAAAGCTATTCTGAAAGAACCAACGGTACTGGTAGTGTCAGCTATGGGTGGCATAACAGATAGTTTGCTGGAAACAGGAAATTTTGCTGCAACAGCCAATGAAACGTATAAAGAACTGCTTAAACAAATGGAGAATAGGCACCTGGATGCTGTTCGCG
Source organism: Bacteroidota bacterium (assembly GCA_043747705.1). Lineage (GTDB taxonomy): Bacteria > Bacteroidota > Bacteroidia > Chitinophagales > Chitinophagaceae > Sediminibacterium. The sequence goes on along the minus strand of JAYTOS010000243.1, from coordinate 7,398 downwards.
AATTATTGCCTATTCAACAACAGAGTGTCACACTGAGCCTGGTAAAACAGCAGTTTAATGAACTGGATGGAATTTGTGATGGTGTTTTTTTATTGGGCGAATTATCGCCGCGAACCAAAGACCGCATTGTGAGTTATGGAGAAATACTATCCTCATTAATGATCTCGGCTACCCTGCAATCACTGACGGTTAACCAGGTTTGGGCAGATGCAAGAAAACTCATCACAACCAATAATTATCATGGAAATGCGACTGTTGATTTTGTTGCAACAGAAAAAAAGATACAGGATTATTGTAAACAGAACCCATATCAATTATACGTAGTACCGGGTTTTATTTCAAGTGGTGAAAATAATAACACCACTACTTTAGGACGTGGTGGCTCTGATTATACCGCGGCTATTTTCGCAGCTGCCACACAAGCCACTGTTTTAGAAATATGGACTGATGTGAGTGGTATGATGACTGCAGATCCACGGTTAGTGCAAAATGCAAAACCTATTCAACGCATCTCTTACCAGGAAGCAATGGAGTTATCGCATTTTGGTGCCAAGATCATTTACCCGCCAACTATTCAGCCGGTAATGAGTAGAAATATTCCCGTATGGATAAAGAATACATTCGCGCCGGATGAGTATGGTACTTTAATTGAAAACGAATCTGCGGTAACCGATAGTTTTATCCGCGGTATTTCAAGTATTAATAAGATCAGCCTGTTAAGCCTCGAAGGTAGTGGTATGATAGGTATACCCGGTTTTTCAAAACGCCTGTTCGAAGCATTGGCCAACGAAAGTGTAAATGTGATACTGATCACACAAAGCTCATCAGAACATTCAATTTGTGTAGGTATCAATGAAGCTGATACTGAGAAAGCACGCAGTTCAATCGACCGTGGCTTTAGTTATGAAATAGAAAGTGGTAAAGTAGAGCCCTTAAAAGTAGAGTCAGGCTTATCCATTGTTGCTTTGGTTGGTGAGCAAATGAAAAGCCATCCTGGTGTAAGCGGTAAAATGTTTGGCGCATTGGGAAGGAACGGTATAAATGTAAGGGCTATTGCACAAGGCTCTTCCGAAAAAAATATTTCAGCCGTATTATCTGCTGTTGATGTGAAGAAAGCGATTAATGTTTTGCATGAAGAATTTTTCGAAACTACCTATAAACAACTGAATGTATTTATTGCCGGAACAGGAAATGTAGGCGGTAAGTTATTGGGACAGATAAAAAAACAATCCCAATACCTCCAGGATGATCTTCGCCTACAAATTCAGGTAATTGGCCTGGCCAACAGTAAAAATATATATATAAATGAAGATGGTATACACCTGGATAACTGGAAAGAACAATTACAGCAGGCACCGGCAGGAACCATTCACGATTTTGTAAAACTCATCATCGAAAAAAATCTGCGTAACAGTGTTTTTGTAGATGTTACGGCCAATGCAGAAGTAGCTGGCGTATATGGCTCTTTATTAGAGAAAAGTGTATCTGTGGTAGCTTGTAATAAAATTGCCTGTTCTTCTGCGTATGCATCTTATAAACACTTAAAAGCCTTATCAAGGGAATATAATGCGATGTTTCTTTTTGAAACCAATGTTGGGGCTGGCTTACCAGTCATTGGTACATTGAATGATTTATTGCGCAGCGGCGATAAAGTAAATAGGATACAGGCAGTATTATCCGGTACTTTGAATTTTGTTTTTAATAATTATGATGGCACAAAACCGTTTGCGCAAATAGTGAGGCAGGCGCAGGATGAAGGATATACCGAACCCGACCCCCGTTTAGACCTTGGCGGAATAGATGTGATGCGAAAAATTATGATATTGGCACGTGAAGCCGGACAGCATTTGGAAATGGATGATATTTCTAATCAATACTTTTTACCCGCTGCCTGCTTCGAAGGTAGTGTAGAAGATTTTTATACAGAGATGACAAAACAGGAAACCCATTTTAAAACGATTTATGAAGCAGCCGCTGCAGAAAACTGCAAATTGAAATTTGTAGCGAGCTATGAAAATGGAAAAGCGGCCGTAGGCTTACGGCATATCCCGGCTGATTCTGATTTTTATCATTTGTATGGAAAGGACAACCTGGTATTATTTTATACAGACCGTTATCCGGAACAACCGTTGGTAATTAAAGGTGCAGGGGCGGGTGCCGATGTTACGGCATCAGGAGTATTTGCGGATATTATTAGGGTTGCGAGATAGAAGGCCCACCAATCCCCTGAAAGGGAGTCGAAATGATATACTAAAAAACAGCATGAAAATTTATGAAACTACGCTTCCAAAATAATTTTTTCTACTCCCCCTTCAGTGGGCAGGAGGGTGAAGTGGGAAGTAGCGGTGCTGTTTCTGTACGCTCACCCGCCACTGTTGCCAATATGGTTTGCGGTTTTGATGTACTTGGTTTTGCTGTGAACAATCCGTACGATGAAATGCATATCCGTTTTACAGATCAGTCAGGCATTATCATTATTAATGAAGACGAATATAATTTACCTACCGAACCCGAACTGAATGTGGCAGGTGCAGCATTACTGGCAATGCTGGAGGAAGTAAATGAGCCAGTTGGTTTTGAGTTGCGGATTTGTAAACACATCAAACCCGGCAGTGGCGTGGGTTCCAGTGCCGCGAGTGCTGCAGGTGCTGTTGCAGCGGCTAATCGTTTATTGAATGACCGTTTTACCAAAGATGATCTGGTTCGCTTTGCGATGAACGGAGAGAAAGTTGCTTCGGGTGTAAAACATGCAGATAATATCGCACCCTGTATTTATGGGGGCGTTACTTTAATACGTTCTATTTTTCCTTTAGATATTATTGAGCTGACCGCACCACCCATGTATGTAACCATCGTACACCCGCAAATTGAAGTACGTACTGCTGATGCGAGGGGTATTTTAAAACAGCAGGTTTTATTAAAAGATGCCATCCGGCAATGGGGTAATATCGCCGGGTTGGTAGCAGGACTATTAAAAAACGATTATGAACTAATCGGCCGTTCATTGGAAGATGTGTTAATAGAACCTGTAAGAAGTATTTTGATTCCCGGGTTCGACAAGATAAAACAACAAAGTAAAGAAGCAGGTGCATTAGGCGGGGGCATTTCCGGCTCAGGACCTTCTATTTTTATGCTGAGCAAAGATGAAGCAACTGCTGTGGCTGTGGAACACCAGATGCATTCGGTATATGACCGGCTTTCATTGGAGCATCATACCTATGTAACTACTATCAACCAAACCGGGGTAAAATTTATAAAATAAAATAGTCCGAAAAAAAGCAATTCACCATTCACATGAATTACTACAGTCTAAATAAATCTGCCCCTAACGTTAACTTCCGTGAAGCCACTATTAAAGGGCAGGCACCGGATAAAGGATTGTATTTTCCTGAGACGATCCCGGTTATTGATCCATCAGTGGTAGCTGATATGGAAAGATATTCGAAAGAAGAACTGGCATTCACCATCATGCTTCCTTATGTGGGTGATACGATTGATAAAAAGACCTTGTACCGTATCGTTTCAGAAACGGTCAATTTCCCATTTCCCCTGGTTCAGGTAAATAAAAATATGTTTTCACTCGAACTTTTTCATGGCCCCACACTCGCTTTTAAAGATGTTGGTGCGAGGTTCATGAGCCGCTGCCTGGGCCATTTCTCACAACAACAGAATGAAAAGATAACAGTATTGGTTGCCACTTCCGGCGATACAGGTGGTGCAGTGGCCAACGGATTTTTGGGTGTAGAAGGGATAGCGGTTGTTATCTTATATCCATCCGGTAAAGTAAGCCCGGTGCAGGAATTGCAATTGACCACCTGCGGACAAAATATTACCGCACTGGAAATTAACGGCAGCTTCGATGATTGCCAGGCAATGGTGAAGGATGCATTCATGGATGCTGACCTCAATAAAAAATTAACCCTTACATCCGCCAATTCCATTAATGTAGCAAGGTGGCTGCCGCAACAATTGTATTATTTCTTCGCCTATCAACAATGGAAAGAAAAGGACCAACCACCGGTAATAGCCGTACCCAGTGGCAATTTTGGAAATATATGTGCGGGGTTATTGGCTCATGCAAGTGGTTTACCTGTGCAGCATTTTATTGCAGCCTGCAATGTGAACGATGCTGTGCCACAGTATTTACGGTCTGGGAGATATGAGCCTATCATTGCCCAGGCTACAATTTCTAATGCCATGGATGTAGGCAATCCAAGCAATTTTATCCGTATAATGGAATTATTTCACCATGATTTTGCCAATATTACACGCCAAGTTTCAGGTTATACAGTTAGTGATGATGTAATACGGAAAACCATCAGTGAAGTATATACAGACTATCAGTATACCTTAGACCCGCATGGTGCCGTGGCCTATAATGCTTTAGCAGCATACCTGGCCCATCATCCACAGCAAAAAGGTATTTTTCTGGAAACGGCACATCCGGTAAAATTCCCTGAAACAGTAGAAGCTGTAACAGCGAAAAAAATTGATATCCCCGAAGGGGTAAAGCACCTGTTTGCCAAAGAAAAACATAGCATTCAACTGGATGCGTCCTTCGATGTACTGAAAGCATGGTTAATGGGACAATAATTTTGCCGGCAGTAAATATTATTTTTTACATACCGATCAGTACACAGTACAAAAATAGTATTCACAGTTCGTATTCTTTATTTCCTTTAGCTATGCTAATTTCCAGGGTGCTCTAATATTTGCTTTAACCAGGCGGTTCGCTTCGGCATCATTCTTAAATTGTTCTTTTTGCGGATCCCAATCCAGCGGCCGTCTTAACCAATAGGCAATATTGGCCAGGCAACATACACTGCTTGTACGGTGGCCCGTTTCTACATCACAAATAGGTTGCCTGCCTGTTTTAATACAATCCAGCCAGTCTTTATAATGATCATTACTGTAATATAAACGTTTATCATTACTGCCCAAAGTAGCTAAGGCAATATTGCCGGGACTGCTGTCAATAAAATCGCGGCTTATATCAAGCAAGCCTTTATCGCCAATAAACCGAACCGCAAACCCTCTTCCAAAATCAACATGTTTCATTACCACCCCATTTTCATAGATCATGGTCAAACCCTTGGTAGCATTGCCTGCAGGCGGGATGAATTTTACCGGGCCGCTCTTGTCCATGCCAAGTCCCCATTGGGCAATATCAAACATGTGTGCACCCCAATCGCTTAATATACCACCACCATATTCTTTATAATTACGCCAATGCGGATAGATATCCTGTTCAATAGGCGGGGCGAGTTCAGGGTTAAAAGGTTTGAATACTGCCGGGCCAACCCATCCATTCCAATTAAGATAAGATGGAACATCCATCGCCGGAAGATCGCAGGCAATACCGGGGTCACCAACGGTAACAAGTACCTCTTTTACGTTACCAATGTATCCATTGCGCACGAGTTCACATGCATGGCGAAAATTTTCCCATGAACGCTGCATACTGCCGGTTTGCATAACCACTTTGTTACGGTGCATGGCATTTACCATGGCCCGGCCTTCTGCAACCGTATGTGCCATTGGCTTTTCGCAATACACATGTTTGCCGGCATTGGCCGCCATTACTGCCTGAACGGCATGCCAATGATCGGGTGTGGCAATCACAACCGCATCAATATCTTTCCTTTCAAGTAACTGCCTGAAATCGGCATAGCTGGTAAAGCCTTTATAAGTTTCTTTTTGTGCAGAAGCTGCCTGATATTTTTCAGTTAGTTGCTGAAAAGCAGCCAGTTTTTTAGTGTCAACATCCGCACCCGCAACTGTTTGCGCTATGTTCTTAAAAGAATTGATAAGACTCTTGGCCTGTTTACCGGTACCAATAAAACCGAGGTTAATACGGTCGCTCGGGGCGAGGTAACCCTTCCCCCCTAATACAAAACGGGGAATGATGGTAAAAGCGACTGCTGCCTGTAAACCATTCTTTACAAATGATCTCCGGCCGGACTGTTTTGAAACTACAATATCCTTTTTTTCCATATGGCATATAAATGAAATAGAAATTTACTGCTTTCTGCCGGAATAAAAAATTCATCATATTATTACTAACTTCAAAAAACGATTTAACCACTTCTATATGTATTCTTCAAATAAAATGTTTATTGTAGGTCTGATGTTTTGTTTAACGATATGTTGCTGCGGGCACTCAACTGCGCAAAGTAAACATACGCTCCAACTTAAAGGACTGACGGCACAGGTTGAAGTGTTACGCGATCAATGGGGTGTAAATCATATATACGCGGCTAACCAGCACGATCTTTTTTTTGTGCAGGGATATTGCGCTGCAAAAGACCGCTTATTTCAGTTTGAAATATGGCGAAGGCAGGCAACGGGAACTGTTGCTGAAATTTTGGGGTCCAGGGAAATGAAAAGAGATATAGGTACACGCCTTTTTAAGTTCAGAGGCGATATAAAAAAAGAAATGAACCACTATCATCCGGAGGGAGAAGTCATCATCCATGCCTACACAGATGGGGTGAATGCATATATAGATGAAGTAATGAAGCATCCTGAAAAATTACCCGCAGAGTTCAGGCTATTACAAATACAACCTGGTAAATGGACGCCGGAAGTGGTTATCTCACGTCACCAGGGCCTCCTGGGTAATATCACTGAAGAACTCAACATAGGCAGGGCTGTAGCCAAAGCGGGTGATGCAAAAGTAAAAGAGCTGATGTGGTTTCACCCCAAAACCCCTCTTTTAAAATTAGATAGCCAGGTACGTGGCGACCTTTTGTTTTCAGATATCCTTGAACTATACAATGCTTACCGAAAAGATATTGTTTTCGATAAAGGCGATATAAACAAAACCGAAGAAGACCCCGATGCAGTAATGAACAGCCTGAACCAACAAATGCCCCATTCATACAGCTCCCCCTTCGAGCATGGCATTGATGGGAGCAATAATTGGATCGTTAGTGGTAACAGAACTGCTAGCGGGCATGCCATGCTGGCCAATGATCCGCATAGGAAGATCGCTGTTCCGTCTTTACGGTATATGGTGCACCTGGTGGCACCCGGATGGAATGTGATCGGTGGCGGTGAACCGGAAATACCCGGCGTATCTATCGGGCATAATGAAGAAGGTGCATGGGGACTTACCATTTACGAAACAGATGGGGAAGACCTGTATGTATACGACTTAAACCCCGCGAATCTTACCCAATACCGTTACCAAGGAAAATGGGTACCCATGAAAGAAGTTCAGGAAACCATCCGTATAAAAAATGCGGGTACGCAAAATGTAACTTTACGTTATACACTTCATGGGCCGGTTACCTACATCGATTCTGTTAATCATAAAGCGTATGCAGTACGATGTGCCTGGCTTGAACCGGGTGGCGCGCCCTACCTGGCTTCGCTGCGGATTGATCAGGCAAAAAC